>DASVCO010000182.1:0-30775 GCA_036381575.1 Caryophanales bacterium | reverse complement strand
ATTAAAGCGGCTTTCCGATTGATTCTTCGTCGATCAACGCGGCCAATCCTTCGATCGCCGATTCCGCATCATTTCCTTCTGCGGAAATCGTGACTTCAGAACCTTTGGAAACGCCGAGCGACATTACGCCCATAATCGATTTCAAGTTCACTGATTTACCGTTGTACGACAACTGTACGTCGGACTGATACTGTCCGGCTTTGTTGACGACTGCGGTGGCCGGGCGGGCGTGTAACCCTGTTTCATGAGTAATAGCAAAAGATTTCTTCGGCATATGGCACAGCTCCTTTCCTAGTAAGTTCAGTTTATCACAAACAGCTTTAATCGGAAATACGATGCATATTAATAATAAATTTGTAACGATCGGCCCGATAAGCCGATTTCACAAGCTCAAACGGAGTTCCGTCGGCTAAATAGGTATTTTGTTGGATTAATAAAATCGGAGAACCCTTCGGAATACCCAGAGCCTCGCTTTCCGACTCATGTGCGACTGATGATTCAATCACCTGTCTGGCATAATCAATTGGAGATGGCAGCCTTTCCGCAACATAATCATAAAGAGACCCATGCGCATGCTCTTCGGTCAAACCTTCCGCGAGATGGACGGGAATAATATTGGTTTCCACCGCCATCGGAAGGCCGTCCGCCAAACGGACACGCTGAATTTCATAGACGAGGTCGGACGTCTGGACACCCAGTTCCTCTGCTGTTTTATCAGAAACAGCCACAACCTCGAAACGAACAAGCCGACTGCTTGGCTTCATCCCCCTTGCCTTCATATCTTCAGTGAAACTCGTCACCCTGTGCAGGGGCTGTTCAATTTTTTTCCGGGCCACAAATGTTCCTTTTCCCTTTTGACGGTAAAGATAACCCTCATTGACCAGGTCGCTGATCGCCTGTCTCACCGTCATCCGGCTGATGCCATGTTGTTCGGCAAACTCGCGTTCAGAAGGAATCAAATCCCCGGGAACCAGTTCTTTTCGATCAATACGATTCTTGATTTCTTCTTCCAATTGAAAATATATCGGAAGCGGCGACTGCTTATCGACCATGGTCGTCTCCTTTCGCTATTATACGAGAGCCAAAGCCTCTTTATCGGCGATTAACGTCACATTCCCATGCATGTTCAAAACCGATGCGGGAAAAGCCTCACTCACTTCTCCGTGAACAAGACGCTCAATAGCTGCAGCCTTGGCCGGGCCGGAAGCGAGCAACAGGATTTGCCGGCTTCGAAAAATCGATTCAATCCCCATTGTCAGAGCATATCGGGGAACATCTTCAAAGCTTTCGAAGAATCGGGCGTTTGCCTTGCGGGTGGATTCGGTCAAACCCACAATATGTGTTCGTGATTGAAAGGAAGTTCCAGGCTCGTTAAACCCGATGTGGCCATTCTCGCCAATCCCCAATAACTGCACATCGATACCGCCAAGTTTGTCTATAATTATATCATATCGTTGGCATTCAGACTCCAAATCAAGGGCAGTGCCGTCCGGAATGTGAATCTGATTCCGGGAAATATCAAGATGCTGGAACAATTTCACATCCATAAAATGGCGAAAACTATTCGGATCATCAGACCCAAGACCGACATACTCATCCAGATTAACTGTCGAAACATCTGAGTAGGAGGTCCCTTCCAGGCGGTGATTTTCTATAAGCTCCCGATAAGTGCCTTCAGGCGTACTCCCTGTTGCCAGCCCCAATGTCGTGGAGGGTTTCGTACGAACTCTCTCAATAATAACAGCAGCCGCCTGTCGGCTCATATCGTACTTATTCTCTGCTGCAACAATCTTCACCGCCGTACTCCCTCCCGTTCATAGGCGATTTCACCACGGCATAACGTCATCGCTACATTAAGATCGCGATCCAATATAACAAGATCAGCATCCTTTCCGGCCGCGATACTCCCCTTACGGTCGAAAATCTTCAATTCTTTTGCCGGATTAGCCGCGCTCATTTGTACCGCCTCAGCGAGATTACATCCTGTATATGCCATCACATTTCGAATGGCATCATTCATTTTCAACATGCTTCCGGCCAGACTTCCGCTTGCCAGCCGAGCCTCTCCGTCCTTAACAATGACGTCCTGTCCGCCGAGATCATACGTGCCATTCCTCAAACACTTTGCGCGGATTGCATCCGTAATAAGCACAAGTCCGCTCTTCTTCTTCTGCCGGTAAGCCAACTCAACCATTTCCGGGCGCAAATGTATCCCGTCCACAATCATTTCAGCTGTTAACTCTTTTCTCAACAGCGCTGCGCCGACAACCCCCGGCTCGCGATGATGCAGGCCACGCATTCCGTTGTACAAATGTGTAACATGTGAAGCACCCGCCGCAATGGCCTCCTCCACCTGTTCGAAGGTTGCATCGGAATGGCCCACGGAAGCGATTACGCCATTATCAGCTAGATAACGGACAAGCTCCAGCCCCCCTGCTTGCTCGGGCGCGAGCGTCACCAACCGAATATGCCCGCCTGCCGCCTCCTGCCACTTTCGAAATCGCTCCAGGTCAGGATCAATAATATGGTTGACCGGTTGTGCTCCGGCCCGCTTCGGCGAAAGAAAAGGCCCTTCTAGATGGATCCCCAACATCTCGGCACAGCCGCTCCCGCTCTGAGCTCCCCAATAACTTCCTGCATTATCCAGCGCCTTTTCGATAATAGCGCTTTCCTGAGTCATGGTCGTAGCCAGGAAGCTCGTCGTGCCTTCCGCCGGGAGGGCGCCGGCAATCGTACTCAATGCTTCCGGTGTGCCATCCGTGACATCGGCCCCTGCTGCTCCATGTATGTGCACATCGATTAACCCTGGTATACAGATATAATCCGGATCAAGCGAAATGACTTCTTCCTCCGGTTCAGTTTTCCCTACATCATGTTGGGCTTCCAAAGCCTCGACCTTGCCGTCCTTGATTCGAACGGATCCCCGTTCATAGATCCGATCTTCCCCGTAAACCGTAATATCCCGGATTAATCTTGATTGTTTCCCCATGACGCAACTCCTTTGACAAGAAAATCTAAACCCATACTACCATCTATCCGTCTAGTTGTCTATACCAGATACAGCAAATAGGAAGACACACGCAATAACCATAAACCCTTTTAACAGCTTCGCGGTTCTCCCTGAAACGACAAAAGGGCCGGATGCCCTGTTCCTGTTACATCACCCGAACCCAACCGTTTTTAATAGCCTCGACCACAGCCTGCGTGCGATCTTCAACGTTTATTTTTTGTAAAATGTTGCTGACATGGTTCTTGACTGTTTTCTCACTGATGTAGAGAACTTCCCCAATCGCCTTGTTGCTTTTTCCGTCTGTAAGCAATTGCAACACTTCACATTCCCTGCGTGTCAAAATGTGCAACGGCTTGCGGTACTCTACGTTCCCGTATCCGCCCGTGGATTGCTTATTTCCTCCATTGGCTAGACGGCGGAACTCGTTGATCAAATTATGTGTAACCTTAGGATGTATGTAAGCACCGCCTTCAGAAACGACACGAACAGCTTCAACAAGAGAATCTGAATCCATTTCTTTCAATAAATAACCGGAAGCTCCCGAGCGTAAAGCATGTGTGACATAGGTCTCGTCATCATGAATCGAGAGAATAATCACCTTGGTGTGCGGAGAAATATCCATCAATCTCCGCGTCGCCTCTACACCATTAATTCCAGGCATATTGATGTCCATTAACACCACATCGGGTTCGTGCACTTTGACGATTGCTTCGACTTCCTTGCCGTCTTCTCCCTCGTCAACTACCTGGAAATCATCGACCATTTCCAGAATGCGCCGGACTCCTTCACGAAATAAACGATGATCATCAATAACTACGATTCTAGTAACCTTTACCTGATTGAATTTTGCCATCTGACATCCCCCTGGTTATGGACTGGAATTTGGATCATGATAGCGGTTCCCTGTCCTGCCGCAGACTCGATGGAGATTTCCCCCTCCAACAAATCCACCCTTTCCCTCATGCCCATCATGCCGAACGTACCTTTCTTCTCTTCATCGGGATTAAACCCTTTTCCATCGTCCCGAATCAACAACAGAACGGCACTTCCGCTGAAATCCATCTTCACCCGGATTTCTTCCGCTTTCGCATGTTTGCAGCCATTTTGCACGGCTTCCTGTACCATCCGGAATAACGCGGCTTCCATCTTCGGAGGCAAGCGCCCCGGCTCTCCGACCTTCTGAAAAAAAAGCCTGACCTTCTCCTCATCCTCTACACGGTACAAATACTTCTCCAATGTCGGGATAAGCCCAAGATCATCCAATGTCATCGGCCTCAGATCATATATGATCCGCCTTACATCATACAGGGCCTGGCGAATCATCTTCCTCAGATGATCAAACTCCTCAGCCGCCGCTTCCGGGCCTTTCTCCTTCTGCATCTTCTCGACGAGCTCCGAGCCAAGCAGCACGTGGGCGAGCGTTTGCGCCGGGCCGTCGTGAATCTCCCGCGACAACCTTCGCCGCTCCTCCTCCTGTGCTTCGATCACTCTCAGCCCGAAGGCCTGTTTCTTCCGCGCATCCTCGACCATCTCGCCAACCTGCCTCAGGTCGCCGTTCAAGTACCCCATCACGACGGACATCTGCCCGGCCAGCGTCTCCGACCGCTGAACGGTCTCCCTAAGGCCCGTCAGCTGTCGCTCTAAATCATCGCGTTTCTCTTTCAGCTTCCGGCTTTCTTCATTCGCCGCAGCTATCTCCGCTTGCAATTGCTTGACCCGCTCGCGAGCCTTCCGGTTCTCCCTCTCATCGCGGCTCTCGCTGTCTCTATCAGCTTTCGCGAGGCGCTGCCGCGCCAACTCCGCATCCTCCTCAAGGCGATCACGGGTTTCTCCCGTTACTGCCGCGCGTTCATTTAGGTCTTCCAATTCCTTCAAGAGGGCATCACATTCTTCTCGGGACTGCTCCCCGATCTCGAATATGTCGTTCTTGCGGTTTGTTACAGTTTCCATAATATTCGTCAAAATGTCATCCAGCATCTTCACATCCAATTGGTTCTGTTGCGTTGACGACATAGAAACTCCCCCACACTAATCTTATCGGACTGGCTAGACCTTTCACCAGACCCAGTTTACCTATTTTATAAAATAAGGCATAAGTCCTTCCGACACAAGGAGAGGGAGTCCCCCGACCGCGTTTTTCCAGCTGTTCCAGAAAAATAATGGTAAAATCGGCCTATAAAAAGGAACGGGATTTGCAACGCAAACTCCTTAAGTTATAATTTTCGTAACGATTCATTCTTTTGTGACCTTGCACATGAAAATTTAACCACATTGAAACGTGATCTTCGTTGGAGGCATAGCTTCAGCCTCTGGCTTGGTAAAGTTAAACAAACGTTTATTTAACTACCCGAATGGAGGAAAAACATGCTTTCTTCGTATTATACAGTAAAAAGACCTGCCAGGCACACCCTTGTCATCCAGAAATCCCGATTTATTGCCACAGTCACCCGGGCCGAAAATGAACAGGACGCCCAATCATTTATTAACGGAATAAAAAAAGAAAACCAGGATGCCAACCACAATTGCTCCGCTTACATGATCGGCGAGCACGATGATATTCAGAAAGCGAATGATGACGGCGAACCAAACGGAACCGCCGGAGTACCAATGCTTGAAGTATTGAAAAAAAGAAACCTGAAAGACACCGTCGTTGTCGTAACCCGCTACTTCGGAGGCATCAAACTCGGAGCCGGAGGCCTCATTCGCGCATACGGAACCGCAGTAACCGAAGGGCTTAACGAAGCCGGAATAGTTCGTTGCGACCTCATGAAAATCGTAACAATTACCATTGATTATACCTGGTTGGGCAAGATCGAGAATGAATTGCGTACAGCAGGCTATGAAATCAAGCAAATCGACTATCTCGGGCAAGTTGAAATTACCGTCTATGTCCCGGAAGCACAGAAGGATAGATTTGCAGAATGGATGACAAATCTGACAAGCGGCCAGGGACAGATTATAGAGAACGGCACGACTTATTTGGAAAAAGATGTCGGGACAGGTAATGGATAATCATGTTTTTCCTTATAGTTGTCCATGCTAAGGATAGAACGCTTTAGACAAAGAAGGTCTTGATGATGCTCCCTTTTATAATCTATGCAGCCGCATTTGGAATCGCATTCCTGGTAACCGTCCTATCGGTCCCGTTCACCAAAGGCATAGCCATGCAATTTCGGATCGTAGACAAACCAAACGCTCGTAAAATGCATACAACCCTGATGCCCAGACTCGGCGGTGTTTCCATTGTATTCGGATTCACGGCGGGATTCCTTTACCTTCATCCTCACTCGCCCTACATGCCTGCTTTCCTGGCTGGTGCCCTCATTATCGTCCTGACCGGCGTCATAGACGATAAATTCGGCCTTTCCGCCAAAACGAAGCTCGCTGCCCAAATGGCGGCCGCGGTAATCCTTGTCACCTCAGGCCCTCTTATTGAATATGTCAACATTCCGTTCATCGGCTACATCGAATTCGGCTGGATCCGTTATCCCATCACCGTCTTCTGGATCATTGCTATCACAAATGCCATCAACCTCATCGATGGGCTGGACGGACTGGCTACCGGTGTGTCTTCAATTGCCCTGTCTTCATTGCTCGTCATGGCAATTCTGAATCAACAAGGCCTCGTCATCGCCCTAACGGTGATCCTCCTGGGTGGAACGATCGGGTTTCTCCTGTTCAACTTCCACCCTGCCCGAATTTTCATGGGGGACAGCGGCTCAATGTTCATTGGTTACACAATCGCCGTCATATCCATAGCCGGTTTGTTCAAAAGCCTGACCCTCTTCTCATTGATCATTCCGATCATGATTCTGGCGGTCCCGATCTTCGACACTCTCTTTGCGGTGATTCGCCGTTTCCTGAACAAGCAGCATCTCTTCAAACCGGACAAACTGCATTTGCATCACCGGTTAATGGCTGCTGGCTTCAACCACAAAATGACTGTTCTCATTATCTATGCCATCAGCATCTTTTGCAGCGCGTCGGCCATTATTTTCTCAAAGTCTTTCCTTTGGGGATCCCTGATCATCATCGGACTGCTCTTGTTAATGGTACAATTTATCGCGGAACTGATCGGGATTTTGAACCACCGCCGAAAGCCGATTCTTGATACAGTCCGCAGACTCATATCGGTTATGGAAACGTCGAAAAGATCGTAAGACAAACCGGCATTAAAAAAAGGCAAAAGGCACAAGCCTTTTACCCTTCTGTCTCGCTGCTTTCAGTGTCACCTTCGGTAGTCTCACCAGCTGGGTCATCAGCTGATTCCGGAGAATCTGTCTTCAAATCCAAAGACTTCTTAAGCTTCTCTGTCACGGAATTCAAACTTTCCTCATCCGGGATGAAATAATACGGGCCGGTCCCTTCCGGAATCCTTGTATCCGTCCCTTTAATCTTTAACGTATTGATGGACGACGGATCCATCGAGGAATAAATCTTCTCCAGGGCATAAATTTCCGACGGTTTTAAACTCGTTTCCACATGCTCACCGAGGATTTTTCCAATCTCATCAATCTTGAAGATCGTACCTGCCGAAATCACCTGGTCCAACGCCGCCTTCAGAAACTGCCGCTGCCGTTCCATCCGCGAATACACAGTGTTGACATCCCGTTTCCTCATGCGGACGAAAGCCAATGCTTCTTCTCCGTCCAGATGCGCCGGGCCCTCTTCGAAATAAATTTTCTTATTATGATTGAAAATATTCTCTTCCCAGAATCCATATTTAATATCTAAGCTCACTCCGTCAAGAGCATTGACAACTTCAACAAACCCTTTGAAGTCTACAGCGACATATTCGTCTATCGGGATATTAAGCTTTTCCTCGACCTTCTGAATGGTCAATTTATTCGCACCATACCCGGAAATCGCCCCGTAAGTGTAAGCGGAATTGATCTTATGAGTCCCTTCCCACTCCGGAATTTCATCAATTTCGATTTTAGTATCCCGCGGAACACTGACCATGGTCATTTCATGCGTATCGGGATTCAAAGTAACGACAATTAACGTATCTGCCCTGCCGTTCTTTCCATCCGTGGAGTAATCCTCAATCCCCATCAGCAAAATCGAAATCGGATCCTGTCCGATAGTGGGAGCTTCTTCCCTCAACTCAGATTTATGTTTAGGACGGTCAATGGGCTCGTAGGAACTCTTTGCGGCCTGATAAGCCTGGAAGAACATATAGCCGCCAAAGCCAAGTACCAACACGGCACAAAATAGGACAAGCCCGGCCGTCCACTTCACCCAACTTCTCGTTTTCCTTTTCTTCCTTCTGTTGGATCTGGTCTCCATCAATGTCGATCCCTCCACTGAAACAATGACCTTCCATGCTTCGTGTTTATCTTACCACACTCAATGTTTCACAGGACAGGCCAAAACATGGCAGCCCAATTCGGCACCATTTCCTGTCCACTGCCTATCCTCGCAACAGTTAAGGCCCATTCTCTCTCGAATGGGCCGGGCAAATTCATATAATTCACGGTTTTACAGTCGGCTTTTCCGATTTACCGAATACCTGATGATTTTACCTGCCGTATTCAATAACGGACGATACGTTTTGCTTATCAAGGAGAATCTTTCAACCAACAACTCTATAAAGACAAACAACAAAATGGATATAATCGTTGCACCGAACAAATTGGATTGTGAGAAAATCACGGCTGTTGCGCCAAAAAGCATCGCGATTCCGTAAATAATAAAGACAGTCTGCGTATGGCTGTAGCCATGATCCAACAACTTGTGATGCAAGTGACTCTTATCAGCATCCGTAATTCTTTGATTATTCAAGGTGCGCCGAATGATTGCCATAAACGTATCTGTCAGCGGGACACCAAGCACGATAAAAGGAATAAATAAAGAAACGGTCGTTACCTGCTTGAAGCCCATTAACGAAATAACCGCCAAGATAAAACCGAGAAATAATGAGCCGGTATCTCCCATAAAGATCTTGGCCGGATGGAAATTGAAATAAAGAAAGCCAAGAATGCTTCCAATCAATGCCACAGCCATGAAAACAACCACAATATTCCCCATAATCACAGCCATGATTAAAATCGTAATGGACGCAATCATGGAAACACCGCCGGCAAGTCCATCAAGGCCGTCGATTAAATTCACTGCATTTGTCACACCAACCACCCAGATAAAGGTAATCGGGATGCTGATCCACAACGGAACAGCAACAAATGTATCTGTAAAAGGAACAGTTAAGAAATCAATATGAGTGCCGCTTGCAACCAAAACTGTGACTGCCGCCAACTGGCCTGCGATCTTACTCAATGGGCCCAGCTGGATTTTGTCATCTAGAAAGCCAGTTAACCCCACGATGACAGCAGCTGCCAAAATGCCGTAAGGCAAGTTCACAAATTGCGCCGCAATGATAAAGGCGACCGAAAATCCGAAAATAATAGAAAGCCCTCCGGCTCTCGGCATGATTTTCTTATGAACACGCCTGCTTTCCGGGCGATCCACGATACCAAGCTGATAAGCGATATCAATCACAATTGGAGTAATAATAAAGGTTACTGCAACAGCAGCTATGAAAATTATAATGCCTTGTACAATCATGGAGACACCCCCACATCCACGTTAGCAATGATTCTATCAATCTATCTAGTATTCTTCTACCCGTTTCCCTCACTTTTAACAACTCGCTGATATAACATTCGACACAAAGGAGTGAAAGAAGGGGATGAAACCTCAGAAATCCGAAACATTCTTCATTCCAACATATTCTACCTTAATCTTTAGGCGATGGGAAGAGGTTTCCGGAAAAAAATATGACAAAATCGCAACAGCCGAACTTCGCTTATTAGACGAAGTCGAACAGCTGAAAGTTTCGTTCTTGATTAAATTTTTATTTTCGCCCAATCCCCCGGTAAATGAAACCATGCTTCTTCATTTCCTTAGGATCGAAAACATTCCGGCCATCGATGACTATCGGGGCGTTTAGACGATCCTTCATTTCGGATAAAGACAAATCCTTGAATTCCGGCCATTCCGTCACAATCACCAGAACATCAGCGTCTTCCATCGCTTCAAAGGAGGATCCGCTCAACTCGATCTCGTCGGAAATTATCGCTTTCCCTTCTTCACCGACGATAGGATCATAAGCCTTCACTCTGGCCCCTCTTCGTAATAATTCACGGATGATTTTGATCGAGGGAGCATCCCGCATATCATTCGTATTCGGTTTGAAAGCAAGGCCGAACACGGCGACGGTCCTGTCCGACAAATCATTTTCATATATCTGGTCAAGATGCTCGATAATTCTCATTCCCTGCTGTTCATTCACTTCCTCAACAGCCCGTAATACCCTGGGTTCGTAATCATAAGTTTCGGCCATATGAATCAGCGCCCTGATGTCCTTCGGAAAACAGGAACCACCATAGCCGATGCCCGGATTCAGGAATTTGGGACCGATTCGATGATCCAAACCCATACCGGTTGCTACAGCATTTACATCTGCCTCGTAAGCATCACAAATATTGGCGATTTCATTAATAAATGAAATCTTTGTTGCCAGGAACGCGTTTGAAGCATATTTAATCATCTCGGCGCTTCTGACATCTGTAATGACGAAGTTATTCGCAAAAGGCTCATGCAAGTCCCTTAATTTCTGGCAAGCCTTTTCTGTTGGCGCCCCGATTACGGTGCGGTCGGGGTGGAAAGTATCGTGAACAGCGGAACCTTCACGCAAGAACTCGGGGACCGAGCAAACATCAACATTCGCTTCGGGAGTTTGTTCTTTTATCAGGCTCGCCACTTTTTCGGCAGTCCCTATCGGAACTGTTGATTTATTAACCACAATGGTATACGAGTCTCCAATAGCTGAACCGATCTCTTTAGCTACGTTATATACATAGGACAAATCTGCTGCCCCGTCTTCGGAAGCAGGAGTCCCCACCGCAATGAAAATCACATCCGCCCAAGCTGCGGAAGCCTCCATATCGGTTGTAAAAGACAAACGGCCTTCATCGGTATTCTTCAATACCAATTCCTGCAACCCGGTCTCGTAGATAGGGATTTCCCCTCGGTTCAACATCTCAACTTTTTCCGTCTGATTGTCCACACAGATTACATCGTTTCCGGATTCGGCAAAGCAAGTTCCGGACACCAAACCGACATAACCGGTTCCAGCCATCATTATCTTCATGTCTTCACAACCTTTTTCTGTACTGTTCCTAGTCTGTCTCAATAAAGTCACGCAACAGCCGGATCATCTGTTCTTTTCCCGACTGAAACGGCTCCGGAGTGAAATTCTCCGCTTTGCGAAGCACATCTGCCAGCGAATCTTCTTCCCGCCATTCAAGAATGTAATGGGCGTTGACGAATTGATTGATCAATTCCAACTGGTGGTCGTCATTATGTTCGCCGTATTTTTTCAATCTGGCAGCGGCAATGATTTTCTTTCCCTTTTTCAATCCTGAAATGATCGACCCGGTGCCGCCGTGCGTCAGAATTAAGCGGGCTTCATCATATAAGCGGTCCATTTCCTCATAACTTACGAACTTTACCAGGTTCATGATCTCGCTATGAAAAGGAGTATGCCCCGATTGTACGAATATATCATCCGTAACGGTGCCGTTTTTTTTACAGTTTTCAATTTCCTCCAGCATCCTTGTAAAAGGAAGCTCATGAGTCCCCAACACAACCAAAATCAATAGATTGACCCTCCGTAAACAGCATTCGGATAGTATTCCTTCATGGTTTCCCATTGAACAATGAATAAATCGGCAATCGGGTAGACCAGCTTGCCGGCCATCGTTGGGCTTTGTGATTTAGCGAAACTTTCGATGAAGACGATTTTCCTCCGGAAAAGCTTTGCGATGTAACACATCGGAACCGCTGTATGAACGCCTGTTGTGATCACGACATCAGGCCGCTCCCGAAGAAATAAATAGAATGATTTGAAGATATTATAGGAAAACTTGAAAAGATAACGAAACGGATAATTTCTTGCCCCATAGACCAGAAAGGACATTGGATATTTCCGGGACAACTCTTTTGTGATCTCCGATTTTTCCGTGACAATATGATAACGATAATCCTTGAATAAAGGTTCCAGCTGAAGCAACTGAGTCAAATGTCCGCCTATTGAGGAAATCAACAGCAGCTTTTTATCCTTCATATTTTCTCACCTTCGTTGAAAGATATAAATCGTAGATCCGCTCAATCATCCGATCCTGGTCGTTCATTTGTGCTCTTTGTTCACCATTTCGGATTAGCTCTTCCTGAAGTTGAGGGTCGCTGAGTACATCCAAGAGCCCCTGGGCAAGTGACGAAACATTGGCGGATTGAATCGGCACACCGCAATTTTCACTTAACAAATAACTGAGGCCGCCAACATTGCTCCCGACAACGGGCGTATGACACGACATCGCCTCCAGAGCCACGAGCCCGAACCCTTCTATATATGAAGGCAAGGCAAGTACATCAGCAGCGCAGAGCCAAACAGCCACTTCCTTTTGCGGCTTCGCCCCATGGAAATGGATGTCGCCGATTTCCCTTTCCGCAGCTTTTTGTTCCAAACCGGCCTGGTATTGTGGATTCTTTGGAACGCCTATCAAATGAAGTTCGGCTTGAGGATAAGAACTTTTCAGTTGTCCAAACGCCGAAATCAGCTCATCCAACCCTTTTTGCTTGATGATATTGCCGACATAAAGAACAAGCGGCACGCCTTTATCAACGGAAACCTTACGCCGGGCCTCATCCTTTTCAATAGGTGTGAATACCTCCCGGTTCACACCCATGTTGATAACAGAAATTTTCCCTTCCTCAACCCCGAATTGCTCCACAACATCCCTTTTCAACCCTTCTCCGACTACAATAACACTATCCGCCTCATCCAGAACCTTCTTCGTTTGCTTCCGGATCCACCCGCTGAGTTTCGCCATCTTATCAATATCCCCGCCGTGTGCCGTAACAACCAGGCGTGTCCGGAAGAAGCGTTTGAACCATAATCCGAGATAACCGGACGGAAAAACGTAATGGGCATGGACAACTTCGTATCTCCACCCTTTCAAAAGAAATTTCCCCAAAACGAGTAAAACCCAAAGGAAATATTTCTTCAGCAGCTTGATTTTTCCGATTCTCGGGTCTTTTACAGCGGCGACTTCTACATGCAGCCCCTTTCGCCTCAATGCCTCAACCTGATTTTTCACGAATATCCCGAATGTCGCGGATATTTTGCCGGGGTATAAATTGCTTAAGACCAGAACCTGTCGTTGTTTCATTTATTTCTCCTTATTTGGACACATAACCTGTTGTCGAGAAAATTTTATGTACGGTCAGTAGTTGGCGGCTTGTCCAAACCATGCCAATATCCTATTATAAAATTTCAATCTTGCCTTTGAAACGCGAGCGTGCCAATTCGATAAGATACCCTTCCATATCATCCCGCAAATCGTCCCTGTCAAGAGCGAATTCAATCATTGTCTTGATGAAACCGAACTTCTCTCCGACATCATAACGTTCCCCTTTGAACTCGTAAGCAAGAACATCCCTCGAGCCGCCTAACGTTTGCAAGGCATCCGTCAATTGGATCTCTCCGCCTCTTCCTGGTGGAGTGTCGGCAAGAATCTGGAAAATATCCGGAGTCAGTATATACCTTCCCATAATCGCAATGTTTGAGGGAGCCTGATTTTGTGCCGGTTTTTCAACAAGGCTTTTCACCTTGTAGGTGTGATCAGCATAATGGTCATATTCCACAATGCCATACCGATGCACCTGATCTTCCGGGACAGATTGAACACCGATCACAGGGGCTTCATACTGCTCGTACAACTCAATCATTTGCTTCAAGCAGGGCTTCCCTTCATTTTGTACTATATCATCCCCAAGAAGGACGGCGAAGGGCTCGTTTCCGATGAACTTTCTCGCACAGTAGACCGCATGGCCCAATCCCGCGGGAGTCTTCTGCCGAATATAATGGATATCCACCATATTATTGCTTTTCTGAACCATCTCAAGCAAATCCATTTTGTTCTTCTTTTCAAGCTGTTGCTCCAACTCCGCCATTCTGTCGAAATGATCCTCAATGGCCCGTTTTCCGCGCCCGGTTATAATCAAGACATCTTCAATGCCGGAAGCCACGGCTTCTTCTACGATATATTGAATAGTTGGTTTATCGACAATCGGCAGCATTTCTTTCGGCTGCGCTTTCGTTGCCGGCAGAAAACGCGTGCCTAACCCCGCAGCCGGAATAACCGCTTTCCGAATCTTGGGCATTTCAAGTTCCTCCCGTCGTAATGATAATCAAAACACTCATGCAAACATCCAGTAATTTCATTTTATACTATCAGATGCTTTTTTTCATGCCCCAAGATGTAAATTCAAGAACGATGAACGGTTGAAAAACTTAATGCCGAATCCGAAATTGAGGTCCCTTATCCAAAGTCAATGTATATAAATAACCGATTAAGATAGCCAAATAAATCCCGGACGCCGGTGATGAAAGGATGTGCCCGGCCATAAAGGCACTCCCGAGGCCAAGAACAACCTCAGCTCCTACCAACAAAGTTGTGCGATTCAATTGTTTAAAGCGTGCCTGGCACAATTGTTTTATAATAAGAAAGCCCAGATACACCATGGGCGTGATTAACAAAGCGAATCCAAGGATTCCGAAATTGAAAAACCAATCAAAAAAATTCATTTCAATCAACTTCGGGACCTCTTCATAGTTTCCTCCGCGCCCCATTCCCAATAACTTCTGTGAAAGAGGCGCCTTTTGGTATTCTTCCCAGGTTTTCCGCAGGAAATCTCCCCGCCCGCTAAGAAGTTCCTTTTTGACCTCAAGATTCTGCTTCTCGTCAAGATTCTCCTCTTCCAGCTGAGTGGACTGTTCCAAAGGCAAGTCTATTTTGCCAATCCACTTTGAGAACACATCAAAATCCACATTGTTCCCAACGGGCATGTAAGGAACTATAAATACCGTTAAGATAAGCAACGGTGTAACAATAGCCAGGTTGAGCCAATTTCTCCTATCCAACAAAGTCTCCACCAAAGCGATAACAAGAGCAATTCCCAGAATAATGAGAGCTGCACCCAGGCCGACCTTGGTTCCTATCATGAGCATCGACCAAATAACAAGCATAATAAGCGGAGTAAGCATCAATTTAATAGTGCCTTTATTTCGATTCAACAGGTAAAGCAACATCAAGCCTATACCCATGGCCAGAATGGCCCCTAATTCATTAGCGGAAAAGAACCACCCGGAGTGCCCCTCTTTGGCAAGAGAGCCATAACTCCTTCTTCCTGTTCCGGTTATTGTAGCGATAAGCATCACAATCCCGATAATCGACATTGCTATGTATGCATTACGCTGAATCCATTTTTGCCAATCCGGGTATTCACTGATCGAGCGGAAAACAAAAGCATAAACAACAAGCATTTCTGCAAAATAGGCTGTTTTGATCACATAGATGACTTCTATAGACAGAAAGAAAGGATTCTTGAGAATGTAGCTATTGATTAAATTGGCTAACAGAACCGCGCCCAAAAGGAAAAGATAAAGAATGGCGTATTGATGGCCTTTACGATGCCGATTCATTAATAAATAGAAAAACCCTAGAAACATAACGAATACCCGAAATACATCTGAGACGGGCAAATGAAAGAAAGCCGTGACATCCAGTAACGGTTGCAGCACGATATATATAACAAAGAACATTTCTATTTTATATTGCCAGTCACTTTCATGAACCTTGCCAGTAACCATGATCATCCTCCTAAGTCAATGAAACAGTAGTTGTCATATCAAATCATTCATTAAAGGCATAATAAAGAAAACTTGGCGAAATCCAATCTTAGCTGCACTCAACAACGCTTCGTCGAGTAGATGATGCCCTTAGAAGAACCGGGAAGGCTACTTCCCGAACCCTCTGCAAAGATGCTTCTCTGTCCCCTTACTCGCATTTCCTGCGTCGATTTATCTTCTTTGCTGACACAAGGTATTCACCAAGATAAACTTTCTGATACGGAAAAATAAGGGCTCAATAAAAGCGTATCATAAAAACGCTAAACTTCCTTATGCCGCTCCTTGTAAATCTCCCGTTTCCGGGCGTAATTTTGAAAAACGGCCCATAACAACGTAACGGTCCGATTCGCCTGCTTGAAAAGCGTTCCATAAGAATATTGTTTCGCGGCAAGGCGATCAAATTGTTCCACAAAATCCTTCGCAGGAAGCTCGACAAATACTTCCGCCGCGTTGATATGATGTTGATTCGTTAAATTCGTTTTGATTCTGTTTAATTCCAAAAAACCGTCAAATGCAATGGTCTGGGATTCAAAAACATTAACGGCTTTCTTCTTGTCGGGAAACTCGTTCGAAATATCGATCACACAATTAATTTCCCCCGGCGGGATCGGACAATTCACCTCGTACAGACGTATGAGACTATTTCCGGCTTGCCATTGCTTCAACGCATCCGATAACAATTGAGTAGTTGCCGTATGGTCAGGGTGGCAATCGACAAAAGGAGGACAATATATCATTTCCGGGTTTACCGATTCCAGAAGATCAAGCAGCTTCATTTGTGAAGCTGCATCGCTTCTCACACTACCGTCAGGTAAATCAAGATAATAAACGTGCGAAATACCCAGAATCTCTTGAACTCGATCAATTTCCTGCTTTCTTGCCTCAGAAAGAGCCTTTTGATCAAGAGCACTGACGCTCCCTGACCCATCCGTCACGAAGACGCAATGGACCTCAGCACCGGCCTTGGCATGTTTTTTGATTGTACCGCCAAGCCCTATAGTTTCATCGTCCATATGAGGCGCAAGAACAAGCACCCTCCGTACCTCATTTAATTCTGACAGAGGTTTCGAACTCCGGTAGTGCTTTTTCAAGATTGCGCGGGTAATCGGCAAATTGAGCGGCTTGCTTAGGTCCATCAACAGTTTTTTCACATTCAATTTAAAGTTCCCTCTCTTTTGTCACGAAAACTCGGGTAGCCAAATTTGCAAAATGACCTCTTGCGCCACCCTTCGACAATACCTCATTTCTCATCGATTCAAACCTAAGGTGCTCTTGGCGTGTGCTCTTTCTTTCTGGTCCATTCCGAAGAAATAATACGGAAACAGAAAGACTACAGCCAGTACCAACCCCAGCAAAATGAGATTCAGCCATAAAAACGGAGTAGCTATCAGATTTTTCAACAACAAGGAGATCCCCGTTGTGATCAATAAAGACAAGAGCGTACCCAGATATCGTTTGGAAATAGGCGTGATCTGCAAATGCTTTTTGACTGTAAAAACCAGAACAATCTGTGAAAGGGATTGGCCCAGGGAAAATGCGAGTCCAGCAGCCAATAAGCCCATAAACTGAACGCCTGCGATTGTGAAAACAAAAATAAAAATGAGGGTAAAAATCCTGTTCCAAATCAACAACTTCTGACGGCCGGTCATCATAACGATATAACCGCAGGATCCGGTCGCGGCATTCACCAACTGGCCTATTGATAAGACAACCAACAACAATGTGGCTTCAGTAAACTCTTGCCCAAAGAACATCATGATCCAGTCCGCCCCGACAATCATAAAAATGCAGGCCGACCCTCCCAAAGCCAAAATCCATTTCGTTGAGGTTTGATAAACTTCACCTAATCTACGGAGCTTATTTTGCGCATACAGTGAGGAAATCATAGGGGCAAACACTGTATTGAGCGAAGTCAAAGCAAAGAGGACCAGTTGCACCGACCTCTCCGAAACCCGAAAGAATCCGACATCTTCAGGGCTCAGGAAAATGCCTATTAATAAGGTAATGACCAACACATTCCCCTTATTTAAAAGCTGTATGGACAGAAATTGAGGAGACAACCTGAAAAAGCTCTTATCTATTTTAAATTTCCATTGTTTCCCCAAATGTGGAACCGCAGATTGCATTCCCCAATACAACGCAAATACAAACGGGACCAGATAACTTAATAAATATGCATATAAGACATATAAGTTCTCATCAGGCTTATATAGATATAAAAATAACAATGATAAGAAAAACAATATCGGGCGGACAATAAATTCCGGAATAGTGGACTTAATGTAATCGTAGTTCGTTTGATTCACTGCCTTGAAATAAATGATCAAGGACTGAAAAGGGATGGAAAGCGCCAAAATCCTTATGAAGGTTTGGGCGCGATCAAATTCCGGGAAAAACCGGATCATCTGTGGAATCGAAACAAACATCGCCAGGACGATGAATATGGAAAAAATAATATTAAAATACAACGAGGTGAAGAAGGTGTCCTTGTAGGAACCGTCAACTTTTCTTTTCGGTAATAAATAAATAAGGGTGTTCTGTAATCCGAAATTGCTAAAGACCACCAAAAAGCCGATGATATAAATAGCAAAACTGTAAATACCGAAGTTTTCCGTAGAAAGGATCCTTGCGATCAAAACCAGGTTAACGTAACTCAATACCGCATTGATGATTCTTCCTGAAAAACTTGTTGAAATCCCGGAAGTCACTTTTTTCAGGGAAGGAATTCCGCTTGAACCTTCACCGACATTTTTGTTATCCATAATAATCATTGTCCTAACATTTAGATTGGCAACTGGGAATTAGCTATTGACTCCAAGAAGCTTTATGGCTTCAACCACGAGCTTAAATCACGATCAATCAATTGTTCCAACTGATTGACATCACTTCTGAACACTTCAATCAATTCTTTTCTCGTTTGCTTCTGCATCTCTATCTTCTGAAGGTTGGAACGCCGAAGCTTATACAATAGTTCACTCCGGAACTTCTTTGGAAGGAACGTTCGGATTACCTTCTTCAATCCCTGAAAACGGCTTGGCTTCATCAAGGCTTCCATTCGTTTACTCTTGGGAATGCCTGAAAAGTTAAGAGGCTTGGTATCTTCAGGCTTGATATCGGGATCCACACCCAGGAAAGTAAACACATCTCTTAACAGGTGATCCAAATCATTCTGCAGGTCTTCAAACAAATAAATTCTGACCCGGTCTGACCCGAAAGCCTCAATATACTTCCTCACCTGTTCATAATACATTCCCACACTTTTATAATGCCAGAGAAACTCATAATTTTGCCTTTTTCGTTCCGCTTCCTTTTGCAGACCTTCTTCGAAACTTAAGGTTTCACGGCTGTCTCTTGTCAGATGAAGGTACGCTGAAAAGGCACGATCCACCGGATTTCTTAACATGATAATGATTTTGGCATCCGGAAAGGCTTCATGAATAAGGTCCGCCGACTCTTTGTAATATAGATAATCAACTGATGATTCACCTATTGCCTTTTCATCTTCGGCATTCTCAAATATTTGGAGGTAATCATCAAAGTCCTTTATTACTTTACTATCAACCCTTTGGTCACCCGGGCCGTTATGCGGGAAATTTGTCAAGGAGCTTGTGAAATATTTAGGCTCTTTAACAGCGGGCCTAAAGACTTCCGGATGTTGTTTTAAATAATTGAATAATGAAGTTGTACCCGATTTAGCCGCTCCGACTATAAAGAAATTCGGTTGTTTAGCCAATATAATCATCTCCAGAGGATGGTGCAATCCACTTCTTACTGCTTTCTTCTAACATCAATAACTTGTCCCGAAAGACCGGAAAGCATGGTCTTCAGTGAGGCTTCCGCAACCTCCCCGGCTGTAAGCAGCGTCTCCTTCGGTTCCTTTCCGAAATTCTCTCTACGCATAGGGGTATCCGTTCTTTCCGGATTTATTACGTTCACCTTAATATTGGAGGGCATTAATTCCTCTGCCAGAGCCTGGGTCAGATTAACAATCGCCGCTTTACTGGAAGAGTAAACAGAATATAAGGCTCTGCCTCTAGTATAGGAACTGGATGTATATAAGACAATCCCGCCCTGGCTCTTCTTCAGATATTGAACACTTGCTTTCGCTACTGTTATCGAGCCGATATAATTAATGTTGATTTCCTCAACAATATCTTCAATATCCCTGGTGTTTAATTTGCCGATCCGCAAAACACCTGCCGAATTCACAACATAATCAATTCTTCCTTCCTTCCGGTAAACCTGTTCCAAAGCATCGCTAACATCGGTGAAGGAAGTAACATCTGTGCCGTTTCCTCTCGAAAAAGTGTGGACCCTGGCCCCATAATGGCCGGCCATTTCAGCGGTTGCCTCACCAATTCCTTTACTTCCTCCAAAGATGACCACCACTTTGCCTTCGATCGCTTCCAAAGGAATTTCTTCCTGTATGCTGTAGCTGTTCGTTTGAAATATTTTGTCCGCCAGGAAAATATCCTCCGGATAGGTGATTTTGATATTTCTTTCTTCACCTTGAACGACATAAATCGGCCCCAGATCAAATTTCAAAATAAGACCGCAATCATCAGTGATGTGCGCCATTTCGTTTTCACTGGCCATAGCCATTTCATGCGCTTTCTTAATAACGCCTGTTCTGAACCCCTGGGGGGTTTGGCCTCTTCTTAACCTTTCCCTTTGCGGAATACCGGTAATCCTGGATTCCTCATTAACCTCTATTATCGTATCCGGGCTGGGTATAGCAACATCAACGGAATCATAGCTGTCCAGTGCATCAATACAGTCATCTATGATTTCATTACGAAGAAAGGGGCGTACAGCATCATGAATCAGTACCTTATCATTATCGTCATTAATGGCCTGCAACCCTATATAGGAACTTTCTCTTCGTGACTTCCCGCCTTGCAGCACCTTTTGAACCTTCCGATAATCATTCCGCAACAATATGTCTTCCATTAAGCTTGTGTACAATGGATTGATAATGATGATCACATCGTCCACACGCGGATTTTTCTCAAAAACCTCAATCGTATGTTCAATCAGCGTTTTTCCGGCTATTTTGATAAACTGTTTTGGAAGATGGTAGCCTGCTCTTTCTCCTTCACCAGACGCCAGTAGAATTGCGTGAACCTTACCCAAGATTGAACCGCCTCACTTCGATTATTATTCCCGAACGTTCTCTGATCAAAATTCATAACCCAATAAATCAATTTCCTTCTTAAAGTACTCCTGAATCCTATCTTTTTGCTCATTTGTATATTGCTGCTGATATGGCACTTTATCTTTTCTGAATTTCCCCTTTGCATTTGGCAGCCATCCGTCAAACGGGATACCGACTTCCCGGCAAACTTTATTTAAATCTTCCTCAAGGGTTTCATATTTTCCGATGAAATCCACGGCGACCTCACCATTAATTGAATAGATCGGATAATTATAGACTCGCCCCTCAAAAATATCCAACTTTCTCAGGAAGTCGTCGAAGCTCATATCCTTCCCTTTATGGGTCGTTCCCATCATATAATAATAGGCTGATATTGCTTTATCCCAGGGGTTTCTTTCGAAACAAAACTTATAATAAGAATTCCAGATATCATCATCGACTTTCTCTTTGACTTCTTCGGCGGGGATATGATTATAGAACTTCTTCGGCTCCTCACCTGCAACAATCTGTTTAACTTTCTCTTTCAACCCGGTTTCTTCCGGAGGCTTCTCGTAATTTTGCGGTTGTTCCCCCAGCTGGTCCCTGATTTTCTCATCTTCCGGTTTCACCGGTGTTAGGATATCGCCGTCACCGCAATATCTGGATAAGGAAATTTCCAAACTGGTTCCCGCAGTCTTCCTCGTTTTCAAAAAAATAAATTGATATTTGTGAGATATTATCATAGGCCCTCCCTCTTTATTAAGGACGTATCACAAGACCCCGCTGTTTTATCATACCACCTAGGTATTGTACCACACAGCCTTTGAATCGAAAATACTGAGTATTTCCAGGGTAACAGAGTTTGTGATACTATAGATTTTAGCCGCAAACAAAGTATTCGTTGAAAGTTGGTTTTAAATGAACAAAAGCAGGCTTTCGCAATTATTTATACATATAAAGGAGTTAATGATCGGGATTGTGGGGTGGGTCGTGGCCGTACCGCTGAATTCCATTCTTCCGGCAAAAAATATTGTCATCTTTATCGGGAGAAATGACGGCAGATTTGTGGACAATGTGAAATACATGTACTTACACATGGCTGAATCGGATGATGCCGTTGAGAGTTACTTTCTGGCAGAAAGCCAGACCGTTTATGACAAGCTTCGAAACAATAGATTGCCCGCTCTATTGTTTCCAAGGCTTTCTAGCCTTTTCAAACTGTTACAAGCCTCGGCAATCGTTGTTGACAATGCTAAGTGGCACAACAAAATGAAGTACCATCTATTAAAGAAAAGCTATAAGGTCCAACTCTGGCATGGCGTAGGCATGAAAAGAATCCGCGGCGATCACCCCGGTGTTCAAAAGAGAATGAAGAATCCCCTGCTGGGACTTTACCGCAGGCTTTCCGGAAGCAGCCAGGAATATGATCTGTTTGTTTCGACCTCCCCTTTTTATACAGAGGAAGTCTTTTCAAAAGCATTTGATTACAAGCAAGTGATTAACAGCGGTTATCCGCGGAATGATGTCTTATTAAGAACACCTAGTGAGAATGATCTGATTGAAACAGACGAAAAGACAATGAATGAGATTAAAGACTTCAAGAAGCACGGATATAAGGTAGTTTTATACGCGCCAACATTTAGAAATAATGGCGGCGATGCTTTCACGGATCAATACCTGCACCTGGATGAATTATCCGCCTTTGCTAAAGAAAACAAAGTGATTTTCATCATTAAATTGCATCCGAAACCCGACTTTGATTATCAGCTGGATCAGTATGATTTCATCCTAGAATATGATAACTCCAAAGACGTTTATCCGGCGCTGTCTTATGTTGATATGATGATCACGGATTATTCATCAATTTATATGGATTATTTACTTTTGAACCGGCCGGTCCTCTTTTTCCCATATGATTACGAGGAATATGCCCGAGAAAATCATGATCTGACATTTGACTATAATTGGATCACACCCGGACCCAAGGCCTATAATCAACATGAGCTGGAGAGGGAAATAACCAATGTGGTGAACGGTATAGACGGTTTCGAGGAACACAGAAGAGAAATCCGAAACAAGGCCTTTCAACAACCTGACGGGCACTCGGCCGAAAGAGTCGGGTCCTTTATCAAGAAAAATTATATGAAACAAAAATAGATCAGGGAGCTCCTCTTGAGCTCCCTGGCATTAAAGCAACTTCGCATACCCGAATTCCTTCATTCGAGTCCCGCATAAATTTTCGATTTTCATCAAATTTTCTTCCCCGAAGAAGTCAACCTTGTTAACCCTTTGATTACCGGCCGGTTGATATTGAATATCCACCTTATCTTCAATACCATTGATCTTGGGAAGCCCAAGCGTTTGAGCCAACTGTTCAATATGGGCAACCTTGTCTTTGACAAAGTCTTCATAGCGAACCAGAATCATTTCTTCTTCGTGTTTTTTATAGATATCTACGGCTAAATTCCAGCGCTCCGCCATCCACTCAATATAATTCTCACCCTCGATGCCGAGCCATCGGCTGTCGATCACTCTCTTCCAATCCAGAGGTGCACGTTTCAACTGTTTTTCTTCCTCATGACCCAATTGCTTCAGATCTCCGGGGATTTTGACCCGATTTAAGATACTTCGAATATTGTCACGAGGATCACGGATTATGAAAACCTTCTTCGTTTCGGGGAAATAACGATCCAGGTCTTCAACCAGAAAGGTCAAAGAAGGCTCCTTGATGATTTCCTTGGAGAAATCGTATTTATTCCTGTTGACAAATTCAGAAAATGACAACTCTCCCCTGTGGAGTTTGCCTTGCACGGGTTCCCGAATTTCAAGAAGGTCAATTGTCACTGACAGGCCCGTCAATTCCGCCAAAAGGGCGGCAATGGCCGATGTTCCGCTTTTTTGATTCCCCAAAACGATAATCGGATTGGGATAAACCGTTGACCGCCGGTCCAGATAATGTTTTCTTAATTTGTCCGGGCTGTGATACAGCGCCCGCAAAATCTTTTTCATATTTGATAGGTCCCCTTGCTGTTTAGCCTCATGCTTTTAGAATCATCGAATCCTATTCATTGTAACTTACAATAGCAGAACCCGCATCTTTCCTCATGAAACACAAAATACTCCCGATGCTCTTATATCATAAAACTACCGGAAATGCTACAATGATAACAGTTTTGATTCATGAATACGAACCCAATTACGGATCGAATATTAACTGCAATCATAAGGGAGCGAATATTCATTGTCTTTATCTGTACAATTATGCAAACAACTCAACCAGTTGTTCCCCAAACCAGTTCATCCTTTCAATTTGGCCAATAAAGGGGAAAAGACATACGCTGAATGGCAGTTTGAACGCGGAGAAGCCACTATCCAATTCTATCTTGCATTTGCAAACAAAGAGGAAATGTTTAACGGGAAGAACATCCTGGACATCGGGTGCGGAGCAGGTGGAAAAACATTATATTATGCAACACTTGGGGCAAATCACGTTTATGGAGTCGATGTTGAGCCCCACTACAGGCAAGAAGCGGAGGTATTGGCAAAGAGCAAGGGACTGGAAGACAAGTCCACCTTTCTCACAGCGGATGCTATTGATCTACCCTTTGAAAACAACTCCATTGATACGATATTAATGAATGACGCAATGGAACACGTTGACCAGCCAATCGCCGTATTAAAAGAATGTTATCGAATCCTGAAACAAGGCGGAAGACTTTATGTAAACTTCCCACCTTATTATCATCCCTATGGCGCACACCTATCCGATGTTATCGGGATTCCCTGGGTCCATTCTTTTTTCTCTGACCAAACATTGATAGATGTATATAAAGATTTGGTCTCAAACCTTCCAGACGGGGAAGGAAGAATCAACTTTCGGATCGGGAAGAAAGAATCCGGAAAAGAATACTTTTCCTATATTAACAAAATGACCATTCGTCGCTTTGAGTCCATTAAAAAAGCTGTCCCGTTCCACATCCGATACGAGCATCATGAGCCCTTGCGGCCTTTCTTATCTGCACCGTCCCGCTTTCCCTGGTTCAAGGAATACCTGGTTAAAATGGTCGTATGCGTTTTTGAAAAGTAGTATTCATAACGGCTAATGCTTGTTGGGCAGCGGAATAAATATCTTCCTTTAAATGAGAGATCAGAGTGTCCAGCCTTGCAGACTCAAGATGTCCGTGGTTGACCTGATGCACTATTTGGTCATACAAATCCTTTTCACCCCACAAATCATCTACAGATCCCAACAAAGGCTGGCAACACTGATTGGTAAAGGCATCAACCTTGGGATCATAAGAAAGGGCTACAAATGGGACACGATTGACCGCAGCAAAAATCAATGAGTGCAGACGCATGCCAAATACAACATCGGCCTGTCCGACTAATCGAAGCTTTTCCTCAAATGAAGCATCACAGGAGGTAATCGATGCCGGTTCCTTCATCAGGGTAAGTACTTCCTCTGATGCCGACTGATCCTCTTTCCCATGCATAGGTAAAAAGACTATACGATATCCTTGTCTCGCACACCGGTCCAAAGCAGAGGCTACCTTTTTCTTGAAGTTATTTCTGCTGGACCACCAACGCACTGAAACGACTACGGTCGGAACTCCTTCCGATTTCACAACCTTCAGTCCCTCACCGAGGGCAATAGCCGGGTCCGGAACAACCTTCATTTCCTTATCAATTCCTATTTCCTTTAACAATTCCCGTGAACCCTCATCCCGCACAGAAACCCAACTGGCCATGGAAAGAACGCTTTTGGCTAATTTGCGATTAAAGCCATAGCGCATAGGGCCAACTCCCTGTGCGAACACAACGAAAGGTTTACCGAGGAGACGGGCGAATGCCATAATACTGGTGTAATAAAAGACACTCTTCCATCCCGTTTCATCCTGAAGCAAGCCGCCTCCGCCCGATAACAAACCGTCAGATACACGTAAAGCCCGTAAAATTTTAATAAGCCGCCACCGGCTTACGGCTTTTACGCCGTAAACGGCTTCTGTTTGTTCCGGCTTGTCAGATAAAACTGTGATTTGAATACAAGGATCGTAAGCCCTTAATGCTTGAATAAGGGCATAAAGAATGGCTTCATCCCCTGCGTTTCCAAACCCATAATAACCGGAAATCACAACTTTCATCGGTGTAAAACCTCATTTCCTGCTATACTATCCGCTTAACTTTTTGAAAATATCTTATTGAACCCTGGCAGGCCCGAAAATTCTTCTGCACCGTTGAACCGCCATATAATCCCGCTATAAATGGCTATACCGGCAACAAGTGCCGCCGCAACATATAGGAAAGCCTCTATCCTGGTCCATGAAACAATACCGGCAAATAGTGTCGGAATCCCTAACACCGCTCCCATTAGGCAGCTTGCAAAAATGTATGTCCCGGAACCCGTAGGGAAAATGGTGAAAACCGGGCTATGTTTTTTGATCAAAACCATATTTGCGGACAGTAACAGCCCATACACTAATACAGAAGAGATAGCAGCACCGACCAGACCTATATTGGACACTAACAAGATATTCAGCGGAACCTTAACAGCCGCTGCAACCAGGACAATATATGCCGCTTTCCTTTGCAAATTAATCCCTGTCAAAATACCCGTGCCTAACACAGCAAATGCGTTAAAAAGTGAGCTGAACCCCAAAATCGAGAATACTAACGTCCCTTGCAGATTCCCGAATAAAGCAAGATTCAAGGGCAACGCAAGGGCCATTGCCCCAATCGCAGCCGGCCAGGAAACCAGGTGATTCAGTCTCTGTGCACGGTTCATAATGTGAATCGTTCTTGCACTGTCAGTCTCGGTAAACCGCGGGATCATTGGTAATACAAGGGAAGCTGAGAAGACAGTAGCAATTTGAACCAACGACAACCCTCGCCCATAAACCCCGTATAAATCGTAAATTTCATGCTGGCCGAATGCCTTTAACGAAGCCGGAATCGTGAAAGAGTCCGCAAGATTCATTAACATTACCGCAAGCGACCCAACTGCAATTGGAAAGGAAAGTTTCAATATTCTCCGGGCAAGCCGGAGAAAAGTGGAAAATTGATAGCGTTCTTCCGAGACTGGCCTTAAAGATGACCGAACAAACGTAAGTCTTAGATAAAATAACGAAGCCAACGCTCCCAGTGAAGAACCAGCCATGATTCCGGCCGCCACCCATGGCTTGGCGACTCCTTGTTGAATCAATACGAAGGCTACAACAAGAATCAGTCCAACACGGACGGACTGATCTGTTACCTGTGAAAAAGCCGTCGGCCGCATTTCGCCAAAACCCTGAAAAAAGCCCCGGTAAACAGCCGTGTAAGGGGCCACCAACAAAGACAGTGACACAACTAAGATGGCAGGCTGTGTAGACGGGCCTCCGATAGCTGTCGAAATCGGCCCGGAAAAACCGGCCAGAACAATAAAACCAAATGCACCAAAAGATAAAGCCAGAATACTGGCTGTAATATATACACCATTAATTTCCGAGTAGCTTCCTCTCGCCCTTGCCTGTGAAATCAATTTGGAGATAGCAAGAGGGATTCCTGCTACTGAGAGAGTTAATACTACCATGTACAACGGATGAACAAGCATGAAAATACCCAGAACCTCGTCGCCTGCAATGTTTTGCATAGGAATACGGAACAAGCTTCCTAAACTTTTGGAGATCAATGCCGCTACCGTTACGTACAAAGTTCCTTTCAAAAGACCCTGATTCATGTCAACACCTTAACCTTTTGCAAAGGCACAAGATCACCAACTTAAATAATAGAAAAAAACATATTAAGACAAATATAAATATAACACAAAGTCGATAAAACAGGAAAGGCGTCGAACCGCCAAAACCCTATTAAACGCGTTGAAATCTTGTACGCTAACAAAAAAAATAAACCCTTTGTGCCAAAGCAATCGGCACAAAGGATTTCAAAGCATGAGGTTACTTCGCAATATTGACATCCTTGGAAAGCAGATCATATTTCCCGTCATGATAGGTATAGACAACTTTCGGAGCGCGGAAGTCCTCATTATCCGAGTAAATTTTATACCAGGTTCCTTCTCCGTTGCTTTCGACACCAGTAATAATAAACGCGGCGCCTTCATGGAATCTTGGGAATTGGTAAAGAACCACACTTCCGGTGCTGGCCCCTTTTCTGACATTCAGAGATGTAGAATTTGCCACACCCAGATTGTATTCCTTAAAGTCATCCCCGCCAAGACTCTTATCAATACGGTACATATAACCGGCGATTTTCTGGCCCCAGAACGGATCGGATGCATATTTCATGTTCATGCCCGATTCCTTATTACCAAGCATAGCGCCATAGTAATAAGCACCGTCTGGATCCTGGTAGTGGCTAGCCACATACCATGCGGCATAATCAATACATTCCTTGAACGAAGCAAACCGCTTTGCTCCATCATATGGATCACTGTCAGCTGCGCCTAAACCAAACAAATTATGTTTGTCCTGGGCAATATCGCTTTCTCCCCAAGCACTTTCGTGGATAGCATGCGCCAGTAAATAAAGGGCATTGACGCCATATTTTTGTTCTGCATCTTTAAAGGCCTTCCCTAAATCTGCAAGGGCTGTTCCTTCAATGTATTCATTTAACTGTGCAGCCGTATACGAGGTTTTCGTATTTAACGGAAGGATATTAAAGTACTGATAGGCAGTGGTCACAGGGTTGCCACTTGTGTTCCGGTTGTCATAGAACGTGTGCCCATCCCAGCTGTAATAACGCTTCCCGGCCTGCAATTTGTCGGGAGCATACCCATAGGTGTAGCTCACATAGTTCCCTGTAATCGGGCGGTAGATATGGTGAACAAGTTTATTCCCGTCAACACTGTAATAGGACTGACCTTCCTTTAAGCCATTTGGTACCAGAACAACCTCGTCCTGGTCGACAGTGCCTGAATTTCCGGCAAGCTTAATGTCAACTGAGTTGGCATCTGCCCCAAGAAAGTTCAATTCAGTTCCGGTTGGGACATATGTATCCCCAAACGTTGTAAACCCGCTTGTATAAGCGATTCCATCGTTCATCCAAACAACTTCAATCTTTTCTTGGCCCCGAAGAACAACCTGGTTTGACTGGTTGGTAATTTGGTTCTTGGCCTTTTCGAAAGTCGAATACAAGGTTCCCCCAATGTTGAGCTCACCGTTTGATATCGTTCCGACCCTATACCAATCACTGGTTTGCTCAATCAGTTTCAGGGACTTGTAAATCATTATAATAGCCTCAGCCCTGTTGGCCTTGTCTTTCGGGCGAAATGTATGGTCATTGGGGTACCCGAGGATAATACCGAGCGAAACATTTCGTTTCACTGCCTCTTCGGCATAATCCGCAATCTTCCCTTTATCGTTGAATGTCAAGGGCTGGATTTCCGTAACGATGCCCTTATATTTCAACATTCGGTTAATCATGACCGCCATATCTTCCCGAGTAATGTTTTCTTTCGGATGAAAAGTGCTGTTGGGAAAACCAACTACTATTCCAGCAGTTGCTGCCTTGTAAATTACATCGTAATACCATTTGTCTGGAGGCACATCTTTGAATGTTTGTTCTACCTCCACCTTCTGCAAGTCCAGGGCACGGACGATGAATGCAGCAAACTCAGCACGTGTAATGGTACGGCCGAGACCATAATTTCCACCTGGGTATCCTACAAGAATCCCCATATTTTCTAATTTCTTGGCCTCATCTAACGCATAATCCGTACTTTCAGCGTGGCCCGCACCCGAAAAAGCTATGCTAAAAACGAACAAAACTGCAAGAAACGACAAAAAGATTCTTTTCATCCTTTCACCTCCTTTCTTTCTTCTACCAAACTATCAAACTTTGGACATAAATTCCACAGTCTTTTAGCCTATTTTATATTTTTTTGTCGAATCAACCCCCACAATCAATGAAAAATAAAATTTGTTAGGGGACAGATATAAACGAATCATTCAAAACCCTGGCTTCCATTGCACTAAATTCCGCTCTTGTCATTTTAGCTGTAGGACGGAAGGTTTGATCAGGGTACCCCACTGCGATACCATTCGCAACTAACGTTTGAATATATGATTTTGCCCAAAAATCTTTTTTCACATCTGTAAATGTTTGAGAACTATCACCTGTAAGAGCATAAGCTTTCACAAGAATTTTCGCCATTTCAGCTCTTGAAAGAGTCTTTTCCGGGCGAAATTCCCCGTCCGGATAACCTATAATAATTCCGGCCTTTTCAACAGCCCCAACGTAGGGAGCGTACCACTTTGAACTTTCAACATCCGGAAAGTCAGATTCATTCGGCGGCAATCTCAATTCTTCCGAAATGATCTTGGCTGCCTGGGCACGAGTAATGCTCTCATCCGGATGAAATGTCCCATTCGGAAAACCCTCAATAATCCCGCATTTCGTCAAATAACTGATCTCCCTTTTCGCCCAGTGATTCCTGGAATCGGGAAAGATCATTAATTCATCCGTTGACTCAAACATTCCCGTCACTTTATATGATCTTGATGACCAATGCTTGTTCATATCACTTACAATCAAATAATAATTTCCCGGAGCTATTTGGAAAGAATAGGTTTCTTCTCCCCCTATCCCTTTATCATCCACCACATGTTTGGCATAAATTTCTCTGTCCTTAAGCTGCACCCCAACCACAGTATGAAGATCATTTGGACTCGATACCTCCGGGAAACGAATAGTCATCTTCCCGCATTGGCTGACATTAAGATGATACCAATCCTGGTCTCCGGGCATGTTGATCTTCTCAGCATAAACTTCTCCATTCTTCAAGGTGAACGCTTTATCGAATGATTCGGGTACGTCATCCCGGGTAGACGGAAGATTAATGGAAAGGATCTTTTCGGCATCCACCACTCCGTAACCTAAATGT
>DASVCO010000181.1:0-3597 GCA_036381575.1 Caryophanales bacterium | reverse complement strand
AACTCGTCTTGAATATTTGAAACGGAAATTTCATTTGAAGCCACCTTCGCAATGTTGACCCGCCTCAATTCATGAAGTATGAGAACATGACATTATGTTCTTTTTCGAGGAGACAGATTCTTGTAAATAGCGATCTTCGTTCTTTTCTTAAGGCTTACAATTCATATTCCCATTCCTCTCTCAGAATCAAATACAACACGAGTAGAAGGTTTTCCAGCTCCTGTTCGTTTTTGTCCTCAACATTGAGGCCGATCTTGGGCAACAGAATCGAAGCGACTTGCTTGGTTCTTTGTTTTCTTTCAAAAGGCGGCAATTGCAGGAGCCTCTGGATGTAAGTTTTGACAAGCTTCCAATCTTTCGTTTCCATCGAACGTAATGTCCATTCCTGAAGGTGGAGCTGATCCTTGGAAAGCCCTCTTGATTGGATTTCCTTTTCAATTTTCGTAACGGTACGATCCCGTTTCGCTTTTCTTTCATGCACTACAATCGTTCCAGCCGTTACATCGCCCAATCTCTTGTGTTTAGGGTGGAAAAACACCATGACCATGCCGAGAAAATAGGCTGTCGGAAGCATGTCGATGATCCGGAGCAAGTTGCGGATGAATGCCGAAAGCAAAGTAAGGCTGTGGCCATTTTCCTGGATGGCCCGAATTCCCATAAGCCTTTTGCCTGCTGTTTTCCCTGCAAAGAAGTATTCACAGACGAAAAAATATCCCCAGTTCACAACAAACAAACCGATGATCAAAAGACCGAATAGAAGGTCTGGATGTATGAATATAAGATTCATATTGCTTGTCGTAATAAAAAAAATGAAAAGGCCGAGAAGTACGTTGCCAATCACAAGAATAAGTGTATCCAGAATGAGAGCGGACGCGCGGCTGCCCAAGCCGGCAAGTTGAAACTTCAAGGTGACGAATTCGGGTGTTTTGATGTGTTCGGTTTCCTGATTCATAAGCAATCTCCCTGTTGTTTGAATTGTGCTATACTCAGGATAATCAAGATCCATTTTCTAATTTTACCATACAAATAAAGGGGGCCCGGCCCATTTTGGATATCAGGGCATTCATCAAGCAGCATCGGGAAGACTGGAGAGAGCTTGAACAAAGGATCGCCAGTCTTGAAAAGAGAAAAAAAGACCTGACAGGTGTTGATATTGATCGATTTGATCAACTTTACCAGAAAGCTGCCCATCACTTGTCGTACAGCCAGACCTACTTTCCCGGGGAAGAGGTCGCAGTTTACTTGAACGGATTGGTCGCCAAATCTCATAATCTGTTTTATAAAGATCAAGTATCCAGCTTGCAGCAAATCCGTTATTTCTTCAGCACAAAGTTCATCGGATTACTCCTGGAACAATGGCGGTTTATTGTGATCGCCATGATTCTGTTTCTGGCGGGAGGGTTTGCGGCCTTTGTTTCTGTCCTGAATGACCCTCTCCATATCTATTCTGTTCTTCCGGAAAATGTTGCTCAATCGGTTGATCATGATCATCTTGGGGACGGCGCTGCAGCAGTGAATTCATCGCTGATGTCGGCCTCCATTATGACCAATAATATTCAAGTCGCTTTTCTGGCTTTTGCAGGCGGGGTTACCTTCGGTATAATAACCGTCTATTTGTTGATTTATAACGGTATCATGATCGGGGCCCTGGCGGCACTGTTCTGGCATTACGGTAAAACCTATGAATTCTGGGCTTTCATTGTTCCCCATGGCATGATTGAGCTGACAGCTATTTTTATCGCCGGAGGCGCAGGATTGTTAATGGGCTACAAGTTATTTGTCCCGGGGCCATATTCTCGCCTTTTTCAGTTGAAATGGCAGGCACGGCGCTCTGTTCAACTCTTGCTCGGGACGGTTCCTTTATTTATTGTCGCCGGGATCATCGAAGGCTTTATCACACCCGCCGAACTTCCTTTGGCAGCGAAATATGGGGTTGCCATTTTAACGGTAGGCGGATTGGTGCTCTATATTGCGAGCGGGAGGCTGTTGCAGCGCCGCCATTCGGCTAAAGCAAGCCCTGGTTCATAATATGAATGTAACGGGAAACGGCTGCGGTTGCCAGCCGTTCTTCTTTTGCCTCCACAATGCTGAGCCCTTGCCTTTCCCAGTGGTTTTTTCGTTGCTTTTTGATCTGGATTTGCTGCTGGGCCATGCTTTTCATCATTGCTTTTTGCACATTTTCCGGTGTTTGTTTCGTCCATGCCTTGAGGGCTTCGTCTTCAATACCAATCATCAGAAAGTAATGCTTTCGCCGCAGTCGCTGCAAATACAAAAGCGGGCTTTCTTCATGAAGGAAAGTCTGAATATCGCTGAATAACAGCAACAGGCTTCTTTTCTTTTGCATCGATTGAATATAGTTGAAAACAGCGGCATAATTGGATTCACTCGGATCAACTTCAAGATCATAGATGGCCTCAAGGATTTTCTGGAGATGGCTCATTCCTTTCGCGGGAGGGACGAAACATCTCACATCCTTCGAGAAGGCGAGCACACTAACATAGTCTCCGTTATCCAAAGCGGCTGCACTGACCGTCATCGCCGCCTCCAGTGCTTTTTCCAAACGGTTGCTTTCCTTAAGCTCCGCGCCCATCATTCTTCCGCAATCTATTAGAATCGTTACATACTTACCGTGTTCCGGCTCATAATCATTGGCCATGACTTCTTGCAGCTTCGCTGTTTGCCGCCAGTTGATCTTTCGAGGGTCATCACCGACCACATATTCGCGAATTTTGGCGAATTCGCCTTCGCCATTTTTATGTTTACGAATTTTTGCGCCTTGATCCATTAAGAATTTCTGGGCGTCCTCTAAATACTGTCTCGTTTGTGTCAGATCGGGAATCACCTTGACTGTATCTGTGATTGTCGGAGTGACTTGTTTTTGCCATAAACCGAACTTACTTCCATAACGGACGTATAATTTCCCCAGTTCATATTTACCTCTAACCGGTGCGATGGTTTGATAGGAGATCACTGCCGACGATTGGCGGTTTACGGTCCCCGCCAAGGGGAAAGCAGCCTGAAAAGATTGGGGAAGACCGTCTTTCAAATTAATAGTACAGCCGTAAGAGGAGCTGTTTTTGACTTCAATTTCAACGGAATAAGCTTTGTCTCGTTCTAATTCTTCAGGGATTGTTCTTGTATAGTCCAGTTGTTTTTTTCTGGGCGACACCAATAAATCCAGCAAACTGCCCGCAATGAAAAACCCGTCGGCGATAAAGAGCCACAGCCAGGGAAGGCCGAAAAATGAAAGCAATACTAACCCACAGGAAAAGGCAAGAAACAGGGTCAGCAGTCGTCTGCTAGGTAGAATCCCTTTATCTTGGAACAGGAACCGCGCCCACAAGTTCCTCAATGATTTGGTCATAGGCCACACCCTCCAATTCCATATGCGGTGATAATTGAATACGATGGCGCAATGCTGGTTTGGCAACGACTTTTATGTCATCGGGTGTGACATAATCACGGTCTGATAAATAGGCCCAAGACTGTGCTGCTTTTCCTATTGAGATACCCGCTCTGGTACTGGCTCCGAATTGAATAGACTCGGTCGTCCTCGTTCCTCTGACAATTTGCATGATATATTCGAGAATATCTTCA
>DASVCO010000180.1:0-25506 GCA_036381575.1 Caryophanales bacterium | reverse complement strand
CGGCTCTCCCCGAAGGTCTTGAATTCAACACAGTCCAGATCCCCGGTAATAGATCCTTCACCACGTATCGTCACTTTGTGAAACAGACCTCCGCCGGAACTACCCGAACCCGCTATTTTCAAATCTCGTTTCGTTGTCTTTTCCAATACCGTTCCCTCCGTTTTTCAGTCCTTGGCACTCAGTCTATACCGGCACACATTTCCCGCCTCATTCCCGCTTTAAGGCCACCGCCCCAAATCCACTCACACCGACTTATACCTTTCGCTTTTCCCTCACCTTCGCCCCTTTGTCCTCCTGAATATCTCCTCGGTACTCGACAAGCCCCACTTCACACCCGGGGCCGATCCGAACATTGTTGCCACGTACCATCTCGGCCTTCGTATGTTCCAGGTCAATCTCGTCCCCTTCAATTCTCCCCGTATACAGCCTGGGCTGAAAAACGATCAGGATCCATTTCATCCAGCCCGGCATGCGCCTCCTAACCTTCACGGTCTGCCCGCCGATTCCTTTTGCCCGGGCCTCTCCTCGCAAGGTGATATCGATATGGCCCGCATTTAATTGGTCACCAATGATAATCCGGCCGTCACTTTCAAAGGCTTCCGCTTCACAATCTCTTCTAACTGTGACCTTCCCCTGCAAATTCACTTTTCTCGCCTTTAAGTTCCCTTCAATGACAGTACTTCCAGCTATCTCTATCTCCTTGCCGGCAATGTTTCCATATATTCGGGCGTGCCCATTCATCTCTATTGTTATTGCATCGATGTTTCCATTCAACGTCGCACTCCCATTGATATCCACAGTTCGTGCCTTGATTTCCCCATTTACGACACCTCGGCCATTACTTTCAAAATGGACACAATCGATATCTCCATGGATTGTGCCTTTGCCGTTAATTTCCGCTCTTTGAAAAGCGCCCCCCGCAGCACTCCCCAAACCGTTGATGCTTAAATCCTTCCCCATTCGTAACCCTCCGTTTAACCAAACCATGTAATAAACGCATTCTTTCATCACTATATATGAAAAAATAAGACCCCGCCTCAGCCGGGAGACGGAGATTCATATAAAAAATACACATTTTTCTATCAACATCCCGCAAAGGCTTGAACCCTCCAGTCATGCTTGGACCGCCAGCCCCCTTTGCGAATGAATCCTCCTGATCCTTTTAGACTTTCTGATGCTTTTCCCGATATTCGGAAGGCAGCATCCCGGCAAATTTATGGAACACCTTTGTGAAATAACGGCGATCTGAATAACCAAGGCGCCCGGCGATTTTCGCAATGCTCAGATTTGTTGTCATCATTAACACTTTCGCCTTCTCCATCCGCTTAGTCGTTAAATATTCAACAAATGTTTGATCGAAATGCTGCTTGAACAACATACTGAAATAGCTTGAACTGATTTCCAGAAAATCGGCAAGCTCCTCAACACCGAGATCACCGTCAAGATGCCGGTCTATATAGTCCCGGGCGGCGATCATTAAGGTTTCGCTTTTCTTTTTCCTGAAGAATGCTTCCATACTTTCCTGAACCAGTTGGTCAATAACATTGATCAGGTCTTCATTCCCGACACTGCGTTTTAACTTTCTCCATACTGTTTCTTCTTCAGCGGCATTGATCACATCCATTTCCTTCATCTCCCTAAGCAAATGAAGAGCCAGATAATGCAGAATCTGCTCAACATGGACCAAGGATCCCGCCGAAACGGATTTCAATTCCTGATTTAAATCGTCAAGCGCCTCCTTGGTTTTCCCTCGCTCTCCCTGCTTTAGAGCAGATACAACATTCTCGATCCCATCCCACAGGAAATATTCAATATCCTTGCCTTCTTCCGGCTTATCGCGTGTAACCACTACCTGGTTCTGATGCTTACCCGGATCAAGATGCAAATCTCTTTGAACGGTCTTATAGGCATGGGCCAACCTCTCAACCGGCAAAAACGTTTCAAAACCCCCGACACTTACAGCGAGTTTCAAACTGGTATTAACATCATTTCGGAGTTTATCCGCCCATTTCCGCAAATGCTTCGGCGAATTGGAACGCCTTTCGATAAGAATGCACCATTCCCCTTCCCTCATTTGCAGAACGGCATAAGATAATCCATATTCCAGTAAAGCTTCAGACAACACATTTTTCACCGCGAAATTCCACAGTGTCCGGTCCTCATCCTCCCAAAACCGCGCCTGCCCTGAATAATTGTCCATGTCCACAACAAACAATTGATAGGCGGTAGGCTCGCCATCGCCATCACGTTCTTGCCAAACCCAGGGTGACAGGGAAAGATAACCCCTCAAAGCATCATAAAGGTTTTTTTCATACGCAAGATGGGCAATATTCCCCCATTTCTTTTTCTCCATAATCTTTTTCAATTGTTTCATTCTGATATCTGAGGCCGCACTTTCAACCACATCCCGCAGACCTTCATAATCAATGGGCTTAAGAAGATAATCCCTTACTCCGTAACGAATCGAGGAACGCATATATTCAAAGTCTTTATACCCCGTCAACATAATAATCTCACAATCTTCGTCCTGCCCGCGAATCTCTTCAATGAAATGAATCCCGTCCATAATCGGCATGCGGATATCGCACAAAATCAAGCTTGGATGATGCTCTTGGATCACTTCCAGCGCTTCCGCCCCGTTTTTCGCCATACCGATAATATCGACACCAAGGCTTTCCCAGGGCACGACATTCCGCAAATTTCTCAAGATATTCACTTCATCATCGACAAGCATTCCTTTAATCCGTTCCATAGCGATCCCCCAAATGATATTTCGGAATCACACATTTGATGATCGTTCCTTCATGACGGTTGCTGCAAATAAACAGGCCATAGGCTTTTCCGTAGCGAATTTGAATCCTGTCGACAACATTTCGAATCCCGAGCCCTTCCCGTTCAAGCTTCACATCAGGTTCTGTCATTTGAAGTTGGAATAAAACGCTTTCAGGAAATCCCGCGCCGTTATCCCGGATGAAGAATTCGAGCTGGTCCCCCGTGTCAGCAGCACTAACCTTCAGCGTCCCTTTGTGATCAAGTTCGGCAAACCCATGCTGCAATGCGTTCTCAACTAAAGGCTGCAAGGTTAATTTCAAAACAGCAAAATCCAACATCGCTTCTGGTATATCAATTTCATAATCGAACATGTCCTCGAAACGAAACTTTTGAATCTCCAAATAGCTCTTCAAGTGATCAATTTCCTGGCGAATTGTGATTTCTTCGTCCTCTTCTATACTGATCCGCAAGATTCGCCCCAGCTGATGGATCATTCGGCTTACCTTTCGACCCTGATTCTGTACGGCCAGCACATTAATTGATTCGAGTGTATTGAACAGGAAATGCGGTCGGATTTGTGCCTGCATTAGCATCATTTCCGCCTTCTTTTTCCGTTCCTGCTCCTTTTCGACTTCCTGTAACAAGCTGCCGACCCGGGAAACAAGACTGTTAAATCCAACTGACAGTTCTTTGGTTTCTCCGCTCCCCTCCACCTTGGTCCGTGTCTGCAAATCTCCTTTTTCAACACGCTTCATTGCACGAACCACATCGATGATTGCCCCGGCTGTACGATTAACAAATAAGATGTTAAACAACAATGCAGCGATTAAGCAGAGAGCAGTTATTCCGACAATCCACTTAGCCAGCGTGATCATTTCCTGAGAAAGCGAATGCCAGGATCGGACAGACAACACACGCCACTTTTCAACTGACAAACCGTTCACCGAAATTACGCTTTCCTTCCCTGCGAAGGATGCCCTGAAAGTTTGATAATCAGCCGGCAAAGAAACCTTTTCCTTCTCATCCATAAGGGCGGAGAGGGTTTCACCTTGAAGGTGATGCTCGTTATCATAAAAAATCAAACCGTTCCTGTTCACAATCAGAAAATGGCTCTCGCGGCCGATTTCTTCAAAGATATCCTCAATTTCCGCAAATTTCGTCTGCAAAATGAGAACGCCTTTATTCTCGAAGGTTTCAATGTCCTTTACGATCCGAATTTGGGTCAATACGGCATCGTTTCCGGTTAAATCAGGGAATCTGTAAGGACCAATCCATTTCGGTGCCCCTTCCCGACTAATCGCTTCGGCAAATACCGGATGATGAACAAGTTCCCCGTAACGAATAGGTTCAAAGTCGAACCGCCCGACCTTATACAGCACCCCGCTTCGATCATATAACATGACGGCATGGACAAACGGATACGTATAAAGAATTTTCTTCATTGCCTTCTCTGCATTGATGATCTGCAGCCTGAGTTCCGTCGGGTTCATATGGGCTGTATCCTTAGACAATATCCTCTGAACTGTTGGATTTACGATGGAAGCCTTCGATAAATGGTTCATTTCATTGATGACATTTTCGATATTCAGACTGACCGCCTTCAGCGTGACCTCATTTAATTCACTGTATTTGTTCTCGATCATGTGTTGAGAAACGAAAAAGGCGATGGTGCCCAATAAAAACAGCGGGATCATGATCAATACGATAAAGCCGGATAATAATTTAGTGCGAAGTGTCATGATGCCCCCTCCAGTGAACCGTTAACCTTTAACACTGCCGGCTGTTATGCCGGCAATCACTTGTTTCTGCAAAATAAGAAAAATAATTATGACAGGAACAATACTGTACATTACACCGGCAGACAATAAGGCATAATCGGTCTGATAAGCGGTTTTCAAGGCATTCATGCCGACTGGAAGCGTACGCATTGCTTTATCAGCCGTAAACAATAAAGCCATTACGAATTCGTTCCAGGAATTAATGAAATTGAGAATAAACACCGTCGACAACGCCGGCGCCGTCATCGGCAAAATAATTTTGACAAACAAACCGAACGGGCCAATCCCATCCATTACTCCGGCCTCCTCCAACTCACGCGGAATCGACCTCATAAACGCGACCAGAATAAATATAGTAACCGGAAGCGAGAAAGTCACATAAAGCAGAACCAACGCGACCCTTGTGTTATAAAGCCCAAGTGAAGTAATCACGCTGTACAACGGAATCAATAACGCACCACCCGGAACCACCAGGCCTAATAGAAAAAATTGATACATGCCAAGGCTGGCCTTTTGAAACTTCATCCGTGCCAGCGCAAATGCAGCAGCGGCTCCGACTAACAGTGAGATTACACAAGTTGCCAGAGCAATGAACAAACTATTAAAGAAAAACGTAGATATGCTGGCTTCCTGCCAGGCGTTGATATAATTTTCAAAATGAAAGCTGTCAGGAAATCCCCATGGACTGAGTGTGATTTCCAGCGGTGTTTTGAAGGAGGACATCGCCAACCAAACCAATGGTCCCAAGCATATGATAACATAGAAAATTAAGATAAAATGAAAAAACAGGTTCCGGCCACGCTTTTGTTCCATTAATACTCCACGTCCTTCCTGTTCAGCAACTGGACAAGCATACTTACGATCAAGGTGAATAAGAAAATCATGACCGCAATCGCACTGCCATACCCGTACTCGAATTGTTGAAAGCCGACTTTAATCATATATGTGGCCATCACCTCCGTTGAGTGAAAAGGCCCTCCATTCGTCATAACCAATACAGCATCGAGCGCTTTCATCGAGCCCGCGACCGACAAGAGCAAGACAACGATCAATATCGGCCGAATTAACGGCAACGTAATATAAGCCGTCCTTTGAAAAATATTCGCGCCATCCATTTCAGCTGATTCATCCAATTCCTTTGGAATATTCAAGATCGCCGCCAGCACAATAATGATGTAAAAACCGTCCCACTGCCACGCGTTGGCAATCAAAATCATCAGGAAATTTACATTCGGATCCGACATCCAATAATGGGTCCATGAATCCAGACCGACAGCTTTCAGGAAATTGTTTAACAAGCCGACATCGGGAGCGTAAATAAACAAAAACAAAATCCCGACGATTGCGGTGGATAGGATCACTGGAGTAAAAACCGCCGTTCTATAAAAACTCTGAAAGCGCCTGCCCACCTTACTAATGAGCAAAGCAACAAAAACGATGATGGGCAATTGAATCACAATTGCAAAGACAATAAACCAAAAGTTTCGCAAAAGCGAATCCCAGAAAAGGCTATCCTGAAACAGGCGAATATAATTGTCCAACCCGATGAAATTCTTCTCGCTGACCCCGTTCCACTTTGTGAACCCGTCATAAATCGCTTCTCCGATCGGATAAATCATAAAGACGACATAGAACAGGACAGCCGGCAGCAGAAACAGGGCAAAAACGGCGGGGCGCTTCAACACACTGTTCATTCCAATCCCTCCGTTAGAACCCCGGAAAAGCCGCTTTTGGGACGGCTTTTCCGAAGATTATCTGTTATTTTTACTGGCTTGATTGATTTGTAACTTCCTGCAAATGTTTCACGATCTCTTCAGGTGTCTTAACTCCGCCGAGCATTTGCTGGATGCCTGTATTGAACGCTGCGTGAACCTTATCGTTAACAATAGCATCATAGGCAGGCCACCATTTTGAAGACTTCTCCATCGTTTTCGTAATGTCCGACATCAATGGATTCAGCCCGGAAACATCCTTCAATTTAACCGGTGAAAGATAACCGATGGTTTTAAGACGTTCTTTCACAAATTTGTCGGAGTAGGCAACTTTAATGAACGTTTTGATTGCCTTCTTCTGTGCATCTGTAACATCAGCGCTAAATCCCCAACCGTTTGCGAAGTTTACATTCATCGAGTCTTGAACGCCCTGGCCGCCCGGAACAGACGGGAACATGAAGAACCCTGTATTTCCTTTCAAATCTCCGACTTTATCCTTGAAGAACAGTTTGGCGTCCCAACTGCCTGTATACTCCATAACCGCATCTCCGCGAATCATATAAGAAGCCATCTCAGGATACGGAATGCCGAGATTTCCTTCCGGAAAAGCGCCCATATCAACAAGCTTCTGAAACTCTTTAAAGGCTTTCAGCATCTGATCGTTGGTCCACTTATACTCTCCGGTCGTAAGTCCCTTGAAGTTGTCAATACCGACATTGTGAATAATAATCGCATTAAGAAGCATTCCGGGAACCCACGGGGCTTTGGAGGCCATGGAAATCGGAATTTTACCCGCTGCTTTTGCTTTGGTTACAAAGTTCAACAAATCATCCCATGTTTTCGGTACACTTAATCCAAGTTCCCCGACCATTTTCTTGTTATAAAAGAAGCCTTCCGCACTTACGGCAATTGGCAACCCATAAACCTTGCCGTCCACTGTAAATGAACTCAGATCAAGAAAACGGTCTTGCCACCCCAATTCTTCAAGAATCGGTGTCAAATCAAGGAGTTTTCCAGCTTTGGCATAACGCTGGGTATCAGAACCGCCGAACAGGTCAAATACATCCGGGGTCGTCCCGGTGGACATGGCAGCCGGGAGCTTCTGATTCCTGAAGACTTCCCCGTCAATTCCCGAGAGTTCAAACGTTACTCCGGGGGTCTTTTCTTCCACGGTACTGACAATCTCGTTTAAGATTTCCAGAGTATCCTTTTCAGCTGAATCGGTTAACGTGTGAGTTAAACTCAACGTGACTTCCTTGGGACTGTCGCTGCCTGAATCCCCACTTCCTCCGCCATCACCTGAGGTTCCTTTTGAAGAACCGCCGCCGGAACTGCAGGCCGTCAGCACTAGCATCAAAACAAGGAGAAGGGCAGATAATCGAAACCATTGCTTCTTCAAGATAATGCCTCCCTTTTGTTTATTTCCTGATTACCCTTTGATTGTAAATCAATGTTTGCGCTTTCATAAGTCCAAATTCCTACAAAAGAGGGGTAAAATTCTCTAATACCCACAGAAAAAAGCACAAAACAACCGAACAGCGGCCGTTTTGTGCCGGGAATCCTGCTTTTGAAACTTATCCTTTCAACGCCCCTTCGGTCATTCCCTTTACAATATGACGCTGAAAAAAAGCATAAATGAGGACAATCGGAATGACCGCGATCGAAAGCCCGGCAAAGAGAGCCCCCCACGCATTGGTGTATTGTGCCTCCCGATTCATCAGATCCATCGTGACACCAAGTGTATTCTTTGCCTCAGTCTGCAGGAAAATCAGCGCCATAAAATATTCATTCCAAAACATAACGGCATTCATAATCGAAGCTGTGATAATTCCTGTCAAAACAAGCGGCGTCACAATCTTGAACAGAATTCCGTAAGGCGTCATACCGTCTATAGCGGCAGATTCCTCCAAATCCTTTGGAACCGTGCCCATGAAGCTTGTCAAAATAAAAATCGTAAACGGGATCTGTGTTACAGCATAGATGAGTGACAAAGCAAACAAATTATCAATCATATGCAAGTCCAAAAGCAGGAAAAACAACGGAATCCACCCCAAAACCATTGGAATCATCATCGCCGACAGAAAGGTATTGAACAAGACCTGGCTGCCACGAAAACGAAGCCGTTCGATCGCATAAGAAGTCGGGAGTGAAAAACACAAACATAATAAAGTGCCCAATACCGTAACCAGAATACTGTTTAAGAAACTGGAACCGATGTTGAAATCCGTCCAAGCCGAGATAAAATTATCGATACTGAAAGAATGAGGCAATGCCCACGGTGAAGCGAAAATCTCACCATTCGACTTGAATGCCCCGAGAAACATCCAGACAATCGGGTAAATCACAACAATCGCCCAGATGATCAAAGGAATACGAATACCGGTTTTGACCAGAAATCGACCAACCTTCACCTTCGTCTACCCCCTGCATTATGTCTTTGAACATTTGCTGGCGAAATGACAGCTGCCCGGAGAATCATTAATAATTCACCTTTTCCCGCTTCAACAAGAACTGGAGAAATAAAACCGTAGCCAGTGACAAAATGAGAATCATGACCCCAATCGCAGCTCCATAACCGAAATGATATTGCCGGAACGCTTGCTGATATAGATACGAACCCATTACTTCCGTCGAGTTACTCGGCCCGCCTCTTGTCATAACTTGCACAATGATGAAAGAACCGTTCAATGTCGTGATCACAATATATAAAATTGAGGTTTTGATTTGCGGCCAAACAAGCGGAACGGTCACCTTCCAAAACTGTTGCCATTCACTGGCCCCGTCAATATCCGCCGCTTCATACAAACTCTTCGGGACATTCATGATCCCGCCCATTAACAAAAGCATGAATAAGCCGATGCCCGCCCAAACCGATGGCAAAACAAGACTGGGGAGCGCCCAATCAAGATTGCCCAGCCATGGGCGTGTCCAACTCTCCAGCCCGACTGCCTCAAGACCGGCGTTAATAATGCCGATGCCGGGATTGTAAATAAACTGCCACAGAATGCCGATAATAACGACCGACATAATATTGGGGAAAAAGAACACAATCCGATAAAAGGGTGCCTCCTTAATCCTCAATTGAGTGAGCGCCACCGCGAAATACGTGGCTAATATCATAATTCCGATCACCTTGGTGACAACCAGGAAATAGTCATGCCAGATCGTTTTCGGAATGATCGGATCACTAAGCAACCTTTTGTAATTCTCCAGGCCGATAAACATTTTATCGCCGCCCATCCCGGACCATTCAAAGAATGATAAATAAAGGCCGTTCACTAATGGATAGACGGTAAAGATGGCAAATACGATCAGCGTGGGAACCAGACAAAATGCCAGAAACAAATATTTTTGGGTTTTGGACTGTACCATGCCATCCCTCTTTCCTTATGGATAAAAGGGAATGCAAAGGACAACGAAGAGCCTTTGCATTCCTTGGAGGTTATTTGCTGCTCCGATATTCCTCGGCGGCCTTCTCCATCGTTTCACAGAAGGTTTTCGCATCAATTTTTCCAAGCAACAGCTTCACCAATGCGTCTCCAAGCGGTTTTTCCAGGTCCGCACTCATCGGATGCGGCTTATGATGTACTTCTACTTTCGGCGAATTAATCATCTTGTTCGCTTGTTTCAAATACCCGGGAACCTTCGGGTCACTGGCCAGATCAACGCCTTTCATATCCATTAAAGCCCCTGTCAATTCAGAAAACGTCTTGGCATATTTCTTCTGGTAAGCAAACTTGATAAATGCCTTGGCTGCTTCCGGATTATCGGCTTCCTGAGCAATTGCCAGCGGGCGCAAATCGGGCACGACAACCATTGGCTCGCCTTGATCATTCATCGGGCTAGGAATGAAGCCGAATTCGAATCCTTCCGGCACGTCTTTCGCCATCTCGTTCGGCAGCCAGAACCCTACCGGAATATAAGCATTCTTATGGAGGAGGAAATTCATTTGCGACTGCGTATGGCTGAGAGCGGCGAATCCCGGATCGACATAGCCGGCTTCCACCATTTCCTGCACTTTCTTCATAACGTCCAATACCTTGTCATTCGTCCAGGCGCCTTTCTCCCCATTGATAACGGCCGCAAGTAATTCATCCCCGCCTACGGCGGCAAACGCTGGATACAAAACGCCTCTTGAGAAGTAATATGGATACTTTCCGGTCGTAACGAAAGGCGCAATTCCTGCCTTTTGCTTAATTTCTTTCATGGAAGCCATCCAGCTCGGGAAATCCGACGGGGCATCGAACCCTTCTTGCTCAAACCATGCCTTGTCATACCACATACCCCATGTATCGAATACGAGTGGAAGACTGTAAATTTTCCCGTCAAACTCACTTGGCGGAACAATGAAACTGTCCATAAGCGGCGTCCCATCCGGCAGCTTAATGGTCTTCACCCAATCCGTCAGCTCCATTAGCAGCCCGTCTTCGACCATTTGGGTTTCACTGGACCCGGCTCCGTCGATGTAAACAACATCCGGCGGATCCCCTGAAATCCAACGTGTTTTCATTTCTTTGTTAATATTCGGCCCGGCATACTGCTTGATTTCGAGATTCGGATACTTCGCCTGAAAGTCTTTGATAACAGCTTTCCACCAGGCATCCCCGTATCCCCCGACGAAATATTGAATCTCAAACGTCCCTGACAGCTCACCACCCGAGCTTTCTCCTTCGGTACCCGCGCTTTCTTCTGTAGCTTCTTCAGATTGACTGTCGTTATCGCTGCCTCCTGTGGCCTCCTCATTCCCTCCACCATTATTGTTATTCGAATTTCCTCCTGAAGAACAACCGGCTAATAAAATACCAAATACCACGAAAACAGCCAGAATCAACACCAGCGAACTCTTGTTGAAGGCTTTCACTTCCCACACCCCTCTTTTTTGATTTTTGTTATGAATCTAGCTCCAATCGGAAACTATAATTCACTCTCGTAATGCGGCACAAAGGAACCTGTCCGCATAAACAACACCCCTGCTTTTGTTCCCACAACTGTAGACTCACAAGCTTTTGCCCACCTTCTCTAACATCATATTCAGACAAGGGGTTAAATATTATTTCAGCCATGGATATTTTTATAGAAGTTTTCTTTCAACAAATTAAAGAAGCTGCCGGTTTTCACCGACAGCCTCTGTTACCTACGCTTTTTGAGCTTTCTTTCGGAGACCACTGAATTTCTGCATGCCTTCGGCCGATTCATAAATTCCCATATGGATTTGTTTCCACCTGACTTGAACGGGAAATCTTTTCAAACGGCCTTCCACTCTTTTCGGGCATACAAAAAGCCGTCCATTCAATCTGACGACCTTTTAGCCCACCCACTCAGGTTCTCTCCTTCTTGCTTTCAAGCTTTTCCAGCGCTGCACGAAAGTGCCCGTTTGCTGCCTCAAGAACCCTAATAGCTTCTCCGTATTCTATCCGGTATTTAATCATTAGTATAGCAGCACGAGCATCTCCGTTCGCTTTATCAGTGGTCAATTTCGCCACCTCTTCATTGGCTCCTGTTGCTCTAATAACAATTTCAACGACACGTCTTCTTAATTTCTGATTAGTGGCTTGCATATTTACCATCAAGTTACCGTATACCTTGCCCAGTTTAATCATTGCCGTTGTCGAAATCATATTTAACACCATTTTCTGGGCAGTTCCGGCTTTTAACCGCGTAGAACCAGCTATTACCTCCGGACCGACAGGTACTTCGATTGGAAATTGTGAAATTTGACTAAGCGCTGTATTCGCATTACAGGAAAGCCCAACGGTTACCACCCCCATATCATTTGCTGCCTCAATTGCCCCTAAAACGTAAGGAGTAGTGCCGCTGGCAGCAATACCAACAACCGCATCTTGAGAGGTGACCTTTCTGGAAACTTCCTCTTTTCCCGAGTTTTCATCGTCTTCAGCATCTTCGACCGCTGTCGTTACGGCAGACTCACCACCCGCAATCAAACCCACTACCAGCTGATCGTCCACTCCAAAGGTCGGCGGACATTCAGAAGCATCCAAAATTCCCAGACGGCCGCTCGTTCCGGCCCCAATGTAAAAGAGTCTTCCTCCTTTCTCCATGACTTCCACGATCTTTTCAATGGCCGCCTGTATTTGCGGCAAGGAGCGCTCTATTGATTTCGCAACGGTTTTGTCTTCGTTATTCATGATTTCAATGATTTCTCCGACCTTATATGTATCAAGCTCCCTCGTTCCTTGGAAAACCTGTTCGGTCGTTAAACTTTGGTTAATCTTATTCATGACTAAACGCCCCTTTCTTCTATCCGCGTCCAACTTCCGAGAATGGATTCTTTCTTCTCCGTAGATATTTCGAAGCCCGAATGCTTCAATGCCAGAATGAAAGCACCTGCTTCAGGCGAAACGGATGGTTCAATAACCAAAACTTCGCCTAATTGATGTTTAACAGCCTGAACAAATTGGCTTTTAAAATGTTTATTCTTAAACAATCCTCCACTAATGACCAAAGGAAAGTTTGCCGTTTCTCCAGTTTTCTGAGCGGTTCGGATTAAATCAACAAGTTCAGCCACCGCATGCCTTGTTATGTCTATCGCAACAGGATCACCGCCATAATCCGCCTTGAAAACCGCCTCTGTAACGGAAGCTATTTCTCCCCTGACATCCTCCGCATTATATATAAGCGGAATTAACTGCTCCGGAAAAGAAAGATTATAACGGTTCAACAGAATCTCGGTTAATTCAGTTTCTTTCCCTCTGCCGTCATATTGCTTGAGGACGGCTGCCAGCCCTTTTCTCCCTATTTCGAAGCCGCTTCCCTCATCCCCTAATAGATAACCCCATCCGCCTACACGGGAAATTCCGTTAATAGGAGAATAGACATAGGCGATGGATCCGGTCCCCGCTATCAAAACAATCCCCGGTTCCCCCCATGTTCCGGCAGCCAGGGCACCCATCGCATCATTCTCGACAATTAAATCAATGCTGCTATCAATATCAGGGCGTAATAGCTCTAAGATACGTCTTTTGTCCTGCGGCCGGCCACAGCCTGCCATTGAAAAATAGATAGTTTCAATCTGTTCAACCTTTATGCCTTCTCCAGCCGTAAGATCACGAATCAGCTGAAGCAACACTTCTTTCACTTTATTCGCCGGTTTGGATTGAATATTACTTGATTTTCCCTGTAGCTTGGCTTTAATGACTCCATGTTCATCTCCGATCACGCCGGATGTTTTCGTCCCTCCACCGTCAATACCTATGAAATATTTGTTTGACTGCACCTGTCGCCAATCCTTCCATCCCTCATAATAAACCGGATGATCCCTGTTAAATCAACAAATGATTATTAACAACCTTCCTTTCAGTGATACCGGCTCTCTTCATCCGCCAATTATGATTTCAGTTATTGTATTTGAGCCTAATAAATCGCCTGTATTCTAAATTATTTGTTTGCCAGTAACTTTATGAGAAGAACCTGGACACGATTTCAAGAATCGGTTTTTAATATAATAAACTGGATTGGCGGCGCCTCTTGAACCTTACAGCATTCTCCACCCATTCCTGGCTGATTTCTTCAACAGGTCGGCCTCGATCCAGGTCCTTTCGATATTGGGCGCTCCCCCACAATAGGTCAATGAAATAGATATCCTTCCTTGGAGGCAACCATTGGAATTCCTTCGGATACAATGTTTTCACCTGATCTATAAGATGGAGGCCCAGTTCGGTCGGCCTTAAACGTTCTCCATCTGTAATATGAGTGTGTATTCCTTCAGTTAATTTCCCTTCATGTTTGGAGAACGTTGGCTTGAATAGAACAGGACGAAATGCAACACCCGGCAACTGCAGGCCGTTCAACTTATCTGCCAGTTTCTCCCCATCGATCCATGGGGCTCCCAACCATTGAAAGGGCATGGTAGTGCCTCTTCCCTCCGATATATTGGTTCCTTCGATAAAGGCAGTTCCGGGGTAGAGCTGAGCCGAACGGAAAGACGGTATATTCTGGGAAGGGGGAACCCAATCCAAATGGGTTTGGGGAAAGGTATTCGATCTGTCCCAGTCCTCCATCAGAACAATATGTAAATCCACCCCAAGATCATTTTCTCTTTTATATAAAGTGGCCAATTCTCCCAGGGTCATCCCATGCCGAATCGGGATATTGTAATTGCCAACAAAGGACAGGTAAGCATCCTCTACTTCTCCTCCCTCAACAACGTTTCCCCCAAGGGGATTTGGGCGATCCAACAAAAGCAGCGGTACACCAACTTTCTCAACGGTTTCCATCACCCGGAACATCGTCGAAATATAGGTATAAAAACGGGAACCGATATCCTGGAATTCAAAGATCAGTACATCAATTTCATCAAGTGTTCGGGGGTCCATATCCTTACTTTCCCCATACAGACTGACGATTTCAATCCCTGTTTTCCGGTCGATTTCATTTACCATGGACTCTCCGGCACGGCCGGCTCCATAAAAGCCGTGCTCTGCAGAAAACAGCTTTTTCACATTGGCACCCTGTTGGATCAGGCGATCGACTGTTCTGACAAATAATGAGTCCATCCCTGTGTAATTCGTAACAATTCCGATTCGAAGGTTTTGCCATAAAGAACGATATCGGGGATTAAATAAATTCTCATTGCCGAGCGTCAGCATCATTTCACCTTCCCTTAATTGCCCTGGAAACCGGGTAGTTACTCCTTAATTGAGCCAATCAAAACACCTTTGACGAAAAATCTTTGCAGAAACGGATAGACGATGAGCAAAGGTAAAGCCGAAACAATGATAACCGCATATTTCACCAACTCAGCTTCTTTCACTTGTTGGATGAAAGACTGTGCGTTTCCGGCTGCGCCCCCTATACCCAATGCACTTACCTCTTGAAGAACAAGAATCTGCCTTAGAATAAGCTGCAATGGAAATAAACCTTCATCCGATAAATAAATAAGCGCGTTGAAATATTGATTCCATAAACCAACCGCGTGAAATAATGCCATAACCGCAATGATTGGCATAGAAAGCGGCAAAACAATCTTTCGAAAAATATAAAAGTCAGAGGCGCCATCAATTTTTGATGCCTCTACCAGTTGATCCGGTATCGTTTGCGTGAAAAAGGTACGTGCTACAAGAATGGACCATGCACCGACAACGTTCGGAATGACGATGGACCAAATGGTGTCCAGCATGCCTAAAGACTGAATAACCAGGTACGTAGGAATCAAACCACCATTAAAAAGCATAGTGAAAAGAATAAACCAGAGTATGATCTTTTTCCACATGACCTCTTTTCTGGACAATGCATACGCGCACGGCAACAATACGGTTAAATGAATAAAAGTACCGACAAGGGTATAGATGATCGTATTCCTGTAGCCCAGCCATATTGCATCATTTTCAAAGACCTTCTGAAACCCGGCAAAGGTGATGTCTACAGGCCAAAGCCACATCTCCCCGGTACTCACTGCCAGGGGATCACTAATGGAAGCACTCATAACGAAAATCAGCGGGTAAATGATGATCATTGTAATAATGGCTACGAAAATTGTATTCAATAAACCAAATGCTTTATCCGACAAACTAATCCCAAGCATGCCATTCCCTCCTTACCATAAGCTGTTTTCACTTGTCTTTCTCGCAATGTGGTTAAATGTAATAAGTAATATGACGTTGATCACCGAATCGAAAAAACCGATGGCTGCAGCGTAACTAAATTGCCCTTCCAAAAGCCCTGTATTATATACAAAGGTTTGGATAATATCCGAGGTTTCCGAATTCAAATCATTTTGCAGCAACAATACCTTTTCAAAACCAATGGCCATGAAATTCCCGATATTTAATATAAAAAGCACGGTGATGGTTGGCATAATAGAAGGAATATTAATGTGTAATATCCTTTGGAAACGTGTGGCACCGTCCACCCTTGCAGCTTCATGCATCTCCGGATTAACCCCGGCCAAAGCCGCTAAATAAATAATGGTTCCCCATCCTAAAGTTTGCCAGATTCCGGACCACACAAATATGTGCGGAAACCATGCCGGGCTTGTCAGAAATTTAATCGGCTCTCCTCCGAGATTTTCGATCACATTATTCACCAATCCGGTAACGGGATCAAGAAAGGCAATGATCATTCCTACAACTACGACGACTGATACAAAGTGAGGAGCATAGGTAAGCGTCTGCGACCATCTTTTGAACGGTCCGTTCTTTAGTTCATTTAATGATAATGCGAAAATGATCGGAAGCGGGAACAATAGGAGTCCATATAAATTTAGAATAATCGTATTCTTTAACAATCTCCAAAAGTAGTAGGAGTCGAAAAAACGCAAAAAATGCTCAAAACCTACCCATGGACTTCCGACAATACCCAAATTGGCATAGAAATCCTTAAAGGCAATTTGCACCCCGTACATCGGAATGTAATGAAATATAAAGAAATAGGTGAGAGCCGGCAAAAGAAAAATATATAATTGCCAATTTCTCAATAAACTTTTTTTTATCTCCTGAAGCTTTTTATTTGCAGGCACATGCATGCGGCTCCCGCTCTTTCTCACCTCTGTTCTCACGCCCATCCAATAACCCCCATTACCGTGTCATAATTTTATTGTGTGACAGGGGGGAAGATCCCCCCTTGTCACAAGCTTCCTACTTCCTTGTTGATGAATTCTTGGAATTCAGAATTACATTAGGCATCTTAACTTTCTTTATACCTTTCATAAGCGGCTTGTTGAATCTCCAAATATTTATCCAATCCCATCCCTTTAACCGTATTTACGTAATTATCCCATTCGGAGAAAGGAACCTTGCCTGTTATAAACTTGGCTTGCATTTCACTTACATACTTTTCAATATCAGCACCGGGACCCGTTAAAAATTCATTTTCTTCTTCCGTGTAGGTAAAGGCGGGCCATATGACATCCGGAATATAGGGTTTCAGTTTCTGAGCAGCTTCTATGGAATCCTCCGTTGCCTCAGAACCCTGATAATATTCTTTTTTAATAATGCCCGTGAAGCCGCCGACCCAGGCAAGATATTGCGAGATTTCCTGTTCCATTGAGATCCCGTCATCGTCATCCGTGAATTTATCCAGGTATACATATTTACCGTCGTCTGTTACTTTATAGGTTTTTCCTTCGACACCCATATAGAAAAGCCTTGCTCCCTCATCACTGTAGAAGTGATCCATCCACCTTACTGTTGCAGCAGGATGTTCGTTTGCGCTTGTAATCGCGAAGTTCCCAATACTTGCAACAGTCGGAGCTACTTTGATAAATGCCTGGCCATGGGGCCCTTTCAAAGCTGACATGCTTTCAAATTGCTTTCCTGTTTCTTCTCCAAAGAGTAGAACGGGATCATAAAAGACAGTACTGGCATACATTCCTTTTGTCGCATTCGCGATATACTGGCCCCATTTAATAGTGTAGATGTTTTGCTGGATCAACTTCTCACTATATAGCTTGTTAAGATATTTCATTAATTCCTTATATTCTTCTGCAATGGGGAAGAAGCGCACTTTATCTGTTTCTTCATTCAGGTCTATATAATCATTCCGTACGCCCCTGTTAGCTACCCCAAAAGAGCCTTCAAGCCAACCAATCAGACCACTCATTGAGGGTCCCCCATACGGCACTTCATCCTGTTTGCCATTCCCATTAGGATCCTGTGTCTTGACCGCTTTGAGGAATTGGTAAAATTCTTCTGCTGTTTGAGGCATTTCCATCCCCAGGGCATCCAGCCATTCTTCATTGAGATAAGGTCTGGCGCTTACTTTCACTGACAGAAAGTCCGGAGCTACTATAGAAGGAAACGAATAGATATTTCCATCCGGAAAGGTCATGGCTTTTTTGATCTCGGGGTTCTCTTTCATTAACTTTTTCAAGTTTGGCGCATACTTATCAATTAAATCATTCAGTTTAATAAATGTGCCTTGTTGACCATATTTAAACAGATCCACTGTAGGAATAGACGCGATATAAAAAGCATCAGGCAAGTCTCCGGTCGTCAAGGCAAGATTTCTTTCTTCCTCTAATGATTCACCGGGGACTTGATTCCAGTGCACATTAATATTGGTCATGTCTGAGTACTTATTCCAAATGAGAATGTCGTTCCAGTCCGATTTGTTATTCTGTTCTGTAGCAAAGAAGTTTAATTTAATCGGCTCTTTGACAATAGGCATGCTTGATTGATTAAGATTCTCAAGCGCCTCTTTGCTGGGCTGTGCCCCTTCTTTGTTGGAAGCATTATTGCTGCATGCCGGCAGGACCAACAAAGAAACCGCTAAAAACGAGCAAATCAACTTTTTCCGTTTCATTAAAAACCCTCCTTAATTTTGCGTTCTACAGACCTCTAATGATTTGTTAAAATCCCCCTGGACACACGGATTCGGAATCCCTCTTATAAAGCATCACTCCTTTCAATGAGTTATTTCCATGAACTATACATAATTGAGACCCGCGGTATACGGAAAAGGAATAGGAAACAATGATGCTAGTGAATGATCAATCCGATTGGCTTGATCATTCTTTGGTTCTTTATCAAATAGCAACGAAACAAATTCCTCATCGCTAAATACTGTACGTTTCCTGCCTATTTGCAGCTCCACACGACCTTCTTCCACAGAACAGGCATTGATTTGATTATTCAATTTGGCATCTTTCATTTGAAGAAAGGGTCTAAGTTGCTCTAGCAATCTCTCTGCCCGAATCACCTTTACGGTTCCAAAGTTTCTTTCCTTTTTACTAGAAAGAGAGGATAAAGTCTGCCTCAAGTCATGTTCATACCACGACACTGGGATATCAAGGCTGTTAAGATGAAAGCTCTGTACAGCATAGGCCATTAATGCCGAAACCACCTCATGATCTCCCGCTCGCTCATATACAACCGGGCGCACTTCTCCGGCAAACGGCACACCCAAAACAATAAATCCTGCTATACAGCCGTCTTCTTCGGCAACCAATACCTTATGCCGATGTTTATTGACACTTGCAAAAGCCTCGGCTTCTATTAATACAGACAAGTCCCAAACACTTTGTTCAAAATAAGCTGTCCTTGACCTCGAAACCTCAACTAATTCCAACCAATCCGTTGGTTCCAATTCTCTGAAATTTAAAGTCGGTGAAGCCTGATCCAACAACGACTGAGCCGATGCCCCGTCAAGGCTAAACCGTTGAGCATCACCGAAGGGATGACAGTCTGCCCGTCTGTAAAGTGAACGACTACCGGAGACGAGTAACAGGGAGGCTCGGGCTTTGTCGGCATGGCTGATCACCTCTTTTAGAATCTCGCCCGCATAACCCTTTCCACGGAAATCAGGATGTGTACATACTGAACCCAGGGAATAAGTTTTCAGACGGGCGGGCCCCATCTGAACAATGGAAGGAACGAGACCAAGAAATGAAACCAACCTTCCTTCTTCAAAAGCACCGTACGATTGCCCGCTTAGATGGCTTGAAAACATATTTGGGAAGGCCGCTCCCATCGAGGGTTGGTCAGAATCCCGAAAAACCAGGTCTGCCAACCGAACGGCTTCCTTCAATTCCTCGAAGTTTAATGGCCGAATGATTGTCAATTTTATTCACCCTTCATTTTCAAATCCAGGACCCCGGCAATGTCCTATGGAATCGTTACCGGAAGCTTCCCATGTGCTTCAACCTTGCCAAAAATCATATCCGCAGCCGCTTGCAAGGCAGCTCGTGAATATTCGTATGTGGCCAAATAGGCCGAAACCCCCCGAAAACTCGCTAAATCATATGGATTTCCCACCGCAACCACAATCAGCGGTACAGGCTTGTCCAATAACTTTCTGACCAGAAGTGCCTGGGTTTCATTTGTGTATGCATAATCGGATCCGAAGATAATCACGTCAACTTGTTCTGCTACAGCTATCACCTCATCTATTTCATTCTCATCAGGTGATAAATTGATTTCCTTTTCCAATACATTGGAATGGCGGCGGCTGACGGCTCCGGCAAGAAATGAGGATGTCTGCCTTTTCCCTTCAACCGGGGAATGCATCTTGCCTTTGATCGTGACAACCAGAATCTTTGAATCCTTCTTTACCTTCAGGGGGAGTACGCTTTCATTTTTCACCAGGGTAACGCCGCGTTCATATTGCTTCTGCGCCAGCTTCTGATGCTCCTCACCATCGACAAAAGACGGTATACCGGCATCCTCGGGAAGTTCATTCCAGGAGAGCTGCTTTTTCTTAAGCTTCATGACTCTTTCAACCGCCCGGTCAATGAGTTCTTCGTCAACTTCTCCCTCTTTCACAGCTTGTTCAATCCTGTTCATGGCTTCAATCTGAAGCTCATATGTATGAGAAATCATTAACAAATCTGAACCTGCCTTTAAAGCCTCCAGGGCTCCTTCAACCGTACCAGTCATTTTGACAACAGCGTTCATTTCGAGGCAATCGGTCATGATGACGCCGGCAAATCCCAGTTTCTCACGCAACAAGCCAGTTGTGACATTTTTGGATAATGAAGCAGGTAAATCCTTCTGGCGATCCAGCGCAGGGAAATAAATATGGCTCATCATTACGCTGTCCGTACCGGCATTTATAGCCTCAACAAACGGGGGCAGCTCAACCTCTTCAAGCCGCTCCATGGAATGCGTTATAACCGGCAAATCAGAATGTGAATCAAGGGCTGTATCCCCGTGACCCGGAAAATGTTTGACCGTCGTCATCACCCCGGCATCATGATGGCCTTGAATAAAGGCAACACCTTGCTCGGCGACATCTTCTGTTCTTTCACCGAAAGAACGCACGCCGATAACAGGATTTTGCGAATTATTATTAACATCCAATACCGGAGCGAGATTCATGTTCAAGCCCAGAGCTTTCAGCTCTGCAGCTGCCGCCCGGCTCACTTTGCGAGTCGCTTCCCTATCATCAACTGCACCCAGTAACATATTTCCCGGGAATTGGGTCACCCCGGCTTTCAGTCTTCGAACGATCCCATTTTCCTGATCAGTTGTCACAAATAGCGGAAAAGGATGGTTACTGTTTCGAGCCAACGATTGCAGTTCTATATTCAGCCTGAGTACTTGTTCCGGCGTCTGGATGTTTCTCGGGAATAAGATAACGCCTCCAATCTTATCTTCCTTAATGATGTTCGCAACCCTGGGTGTGACCGTTGTTCCTTCAAAACCAATTAGCATTAACTGACCAATCTTTTCTCTCAAGGACATTTGAGATAAACAATCCATCTCCGACTCTCCTTAATCTTAAAATGTATTTCTCTCTAAACTTTTTCAATGCTGGAAGCAACAGCGTTATGAAAGATTCTGCGCAACCTGGCAATCGATTTTCCACGCCCGAAATGCACCCGATTGGTAAGCAGCACCACGAACAAATCACTCTCGGGATCCATCCAAATGCTTGTCCCTGTAAAACCGGTATGACCAAATGAAGAGGCAGAGAAAAAATCCCCTGCTGCATCAAACGAATCATTTCTTAAAACCCATCCAAGCCCACGGTTCCCATCCAATGGCGCTGTATAATTCTTAAGGGAAGCCTCAATTGTTAATGGAGATAAAATAGAGCCCCCCTGAGCATTCCTCCCTTTGTTCAACCACATCGAAGCATATTTAGCCAAGTCATTTACGGTGGAAAACAAACCGGCATGTCCACTTACTCCTCCAAGGGCGCTGGCTCTTTCATCATGAACTTCGCCTTGTTGGTGACGACCAAGGTTCTCGCGAAATTCCGTAGCGGCGATTCGCTTCTTTAAATGAGCCGGAGGATTGAATTGGCTTTCCTCCATTCCGAGGGGATTAAATATGTATTTTGTTACAGCCTGATCCAACGATTCTCCCAAAATGACAGAGGCGATTTCCCCCAATACAATAAACCCCAAATCGCTGTAAACCACCTGCGCCCCCGGTTCATACTCAAGTTCCTGGACATATATGTATTGCTTTATCTCACCCGGTGTCCAGCCCTTGAATTGACCAGAGACAAATGATTTCATTCCAGAGGTATGGGTAAGCAGGTGGCGAATGGTAATGAAGGCCTTTTTCCCTTTTTCAAACTCAGACAGATAAGTCGAGACCGGTTCATTTAAATCGAGATAGCCCTTTTCCACAAGGGTGAGGATTAAAGGCAGTGTAGCGACGACTTTGGTCAATGAGGCACAATCGTAAATTGTATCCAGGTTCACGGGATGCCGCACTGTGTCCTCAATCAGGGAATCTCCGGTAAAATAGGTTCCGACAATTTGGTTATAACGTCCGACTATAGTTGTCGCGCCTGGTATTCTTTCCTTCTTAACTTCGCCTTCCAACAGTCCGAAAGCCCGCTTTAATTTGTCCTCATTGATCCCAACCTGTTCAGGGGCTTTCCTTGGCAATTCCATTTCATCCCCCCTCCATTAAAGATCCCGCTTAGAGTCCCTTACTGCCTTCCGCGTTTTCTCCAACTTCTCGACACTTTGATCATGGTTTTCACTGGCGATACCGATATACAGGATGTCTACTACGTTTAACATCGAAATGCGGGAACTCATGGCTCCGCTGCGGATGCTCTTTTCAAGAGAACTTGCATATAACCTGATGTCCGCAAGTTGAGACACCGGATTGTCGCCGAATTTGGTCAATGAAATGATAGTCGCACCGTTGTCTTTTGCCAGTGATAATGAACGAATAATATCCAGCGTTTGTCCTGAATTGGAGATACCAAGAACTACATCATTCTCATTAAGGTTTGCGCTTATTGTTGCCTGCGCATCGAAGCCAAGTCCGGTTTCGCACCAACGATCGATTCGGGTGATTTTTTGTTTGAAATCTTCGGCAATAACGGCTGATGCCCCGATTCCGTAAACACCAATTTTTCTGGCGCTACGCAAGCTATCAACTGCCTTTTCCGTTTCTTCTTCCGATAGAACCGACAAGGTATCTTTAATAGATTGCATGTTGTTATGAGACACCGATTGAATCAAGGAATGAACAGAGCCATCTGCTGCTATTTCCTCGTAAGAGTCCTTCGAATCACCGGAATTATTCAAATCATAAGCAATCCTCAACTTCAGTTCCTGAAATCCCTTACATTTCAACGTTCGGGAGAATCGAACAATCGTCGCCTCACTGACATTCGCTAACTCCGCCAACTTCTGCACTGAATAGTTCACAACTTTATCGGGATTCTCCAGAATATAGTCTGCGACTTTGCGTTCCGAGGGCTTTAAATAATTCAGGGATTCCTGAATGCCCACTAATCCGCCTTTCAACATGTGAACACCTCGATGAATTAAACTTTATTACAATAAATATGATTATTACTGAAATTTTATTTCAAATTAAAACAAAAAAATATGCCTCGTCCTGTATTCAGGTTAATATGTAGAATCATACCCGTGCAACTCTTTTAAATTGTTTGACGTTTCAAGGTTGAAGCCAGTATATTAAATTTTATTACATAAGTCAATAGTTTGTTTGAAATTTTATTTCAAATAGATTTCACAAAAAAATCTCCAAAAGAAAAACGCATTCAAAACTCTTTTGAATACGTCATTAAGAATCAATGTTTTTTTCTGGACCCTCTATATTCCTTATGAGGTAAAGCCAGCTTGGAAAACCTGAAAGCCCCATAAGGAATAACCGTAACTTGTGGCACGATCTGTACCGAGCATTCTTACATAGCGGGCGTTGACCTCATCAAATTGGATTTTATCGATACCGCCATCTCCTGTTGTTGTGGAATAAACGGTCGTCCAATTTTCTTTATCTGAAGACACCTGGATTTTATAACCTTTTCCGTAAGCGGCTTCCCAGTCCAACTTCACTGCGTTAATCATATATTCTTCACCCAGATCAACATAGATCCATTCATTATCGGTTCGGCCTGAGGACCACCTTGTGGCGGGATCCATGTCAATAGCGTTATCGGGGGTTAGCCAGTCGGTTTCCGAAGAAGAGGCGACCGCCTCCTCAGGTGTGATCACATTCGGGTTTTGATGTTGCCACTTTGGTATCAACTCATAAATCACCGGTGGAACAGAACCGCCTTGCCACACAAGGCGAATGCTTTTCGTTTCTAACCCAACATCAACTTTTGAAAAGCCTCCTGACAGCGTTCCGGCTTTGAGCCACTCGCCATTTTCATTCAAGATTTGCACATTGGCTTCCACTGCTGAATCAGTGTCTTGGAGAATGACAACTTGATCAAGCTTTCCGGCTTTTGAATAGGTGAAGGTTAAAGCTTCTTCCTTCTTCGGCACCCTGTCGGCGCGGTAAGCTGTCATTATGTTCCCGTCCGCGGCAGCGGCAAAACTGGTTTGATCATCTGCGGAAGGTCCTCCCATTACCTGAACGCTTCCCTTATCACTAACAACTTGAAACTCACGAACCTGTACCCAATTGTTTTGATTGGCCGTAGCTTTATAGCGGATGTAACGGGCTTTGATTCCGTCTAAATCAAGACGAATTTCCCGTTGCTCATCTCCTTGCATAATCGTTCTCCAAATTCTCCCGGTTCTAGAATACTGAAGGACACCGTGATGAATATAATCATCCGGCCTTGGCACTGAACCGGCTGTAGACCCCATCAACAATTCAATGCTTTGAATGGTATATACAGCGCCCAGGTCAACACTGACCGCATCGCCGGGATTGGGTGATCCATCGCTCCAGTAGAGCGTGGACGAATCCCCATCTGTCATATTGGAAATCGAGTAGCTCTCATAGGTCCCCATCGATGTCCCGGCATGCTGCCCCACTATTCCCAACCAATCGTTATTTTCCGAAACTGCTTTTTGTAGAAAAGGCTTAATGACGCCTACCGCGATCCTTTTCGGAATCTCCTGAGATGCCTCAAGGGCTTGTTCCAGTATCTGTCTTTGTTGCCAGGCTGCTTCCCCATCGCCACCACTTTCCGCCATTAACATTTTGACTGCCGCGACACCGGCTTTGCCGTAAAGCTCCAATTTGTCGAGATAAGGTGACACTTCTTCTAAAAAGTTTTGTTTGTCAAGGCTTTCACGAAGTTGATCCGGTGCATTCCGGACATTCGTAAACTCAGCGATCAGTTTATTACCGGCTGTTTCGGCATTTCCTGCCTCATAAGCCTTCCAAAACTCCTCGATAAGCGGTGTTAAGGTCAACGATTCTTTCTCCTGAAGCGGCGAAGAAAAGGAATTTTCCGCAAACGTCTTTAAAGCCTGATAACTGTCGCCGGCAAAAGCTTGCAAACTCCGTTTCCAGGATTCCATAGGTTCGTAAGCATCCGAATTCCACATGTAATCCGCAACTGTATACAACGAGATTTTGGAAGCTTCCGCCTCATTCATCGGATTGGCCGTA
>DASVCO010000179.1:0-18369 GCA_036381575.1 Caryophanales bacterium | reverse complement strand
AGGCTCTCCCGGCCCTGCACAAGCTTCTTCATCTCATCCCTGGCGCCGAATCCGGTATCAGCCGCCTCAATCCTCTCCTCAGTCCATAACGAACCCAGCCGTTCCATCAAAACGGCAAGTTCTTCTTTTTCCGTCCTGGCGGTCTGCTCCCGCGCGGCCCGTTCGCTTTCTTTATTTTGCATGAAACGCTCCTGTTCGCGTTCATCACATACGGCTTGCTTCAACTCCAGCCAGTCTTCCCTTACTTCAATTCCGGCCAGCTTCTTCTCAATGGCTTCCTTCTCCGTTTCAAGCTCGACAAGCTCCGCCTCAAGTGCTACCGCCTGCCTCCGCCATTCTTCAAATCGCGCCAACCCGTCTTCAGGAAACGGCTCGGACTCCGGCAGCCGCTCCAGACGCAGCTCCAGCTCTCGCTTATCCTTCACATACGGCGCGAGTGCCTTCTGCTTCTCGAGCGTCCGAATTTTCTTTCTCAGCGTTTCTTTTGCCTCCATAGCCTCAGCGATTCGCCTCTCAACATCATCGGACTCTCTGTCAAGTTCCCGATAACTTTCATTTTTCCGTTGCCAGGCTGCAACGTCTTTCTCAAGTAACTCCAATTCCGCAAGCTGGCGGTTCAACAGCGGCTTTCGCCCCTGGGGTTTAAACAACTCATCCTGTTTCTTCACCAGTTCCTTCTCCAATTTCCTAATCGAGAAGTCCCCTGTCATTCCTGCATGAAACAAATAATCATTCAACTGGTCCGCTTTGACCCGCTCCAAATCCTGGAGCCCGTCCAATCCGAATGAAAAAATGGCGGCAAACATCGCCGCATCAAGGCCCGGGAGCAACTCGGCCAACGCTTCTTCTCCGGAAACTCTCCCATCGTCAAAATACACCTTGGCTGAACCGCGCCCCCGTAAACCCGTTCGCTCTACTGTCACAACACCGTGCTTCGGCAATTCCAACTTCAAACGACCGCCGAATGTCCCGCCTCCAACACTGGACATACCGGGGGACTGTGCCGAAAACCCAAACAACACCTCACGGATAAAACGCATCATCGTTGACTTTCCGGCTTCATTCACACCATAAACCACTTGTAAGCCGTCGGAAGCGAAATGAAAGACAGTATCAGTAAACATTCCATATCGAAAAAAATGGAGTTGTTTAATTTTCATTCAGAGTCCCCCTTCCGCAACAATTCGGTTAACAGCAACGTTTCGGCGTCTTGCAAAATTTCTTGCCGTTCTTGCCCGTCAGGTCCGCTACAATAACGTTTGGCTCTACGATTCCCAAGCAAAGGATTGAGCGCATCGCCCACTCCCTCATCATCAATCAACCGCAACAAATCACCAATGAAATGATCCTCCCTCTCCAACTGGGCACGATCCCAGTCAGGGGAAGTTTGTACACGGCAGGAAACCGGCCAAACGAAGTTCTTTCTCGTCTCTTCGCCTTCCCGAACAACACCCAATAAATCTTCAAGATTCTCTTCCTGATGAAGATAGGTATGCAAGGGCCCCGCTCCTGAAAACTCCACAACAGCCAAAACCCCGGCCACTTCCTTCCGCATTCCTTCCAGCGCCTTCTCACAAGCTTCAAGCAACTGGCCGGCGTCCGCCAAACCGGAAATCGGGACTTCACAGGTTTGCCACTCAATCTCTGCTGTCGGAACAAATGAAAGGTTAGTCATATCTCCTTTCATTTCTACCAAAGTACAGCCCTTTTCCCCTGTTTCCTTCGGATTCAATCCCTGAATATTTCCCGGGTACAAAATTACCGGGTCTTCTTCATGAAGCAATTGTCTTTTGTGGATATGGCCCAATGCCCAATAATCAAATTCCTTTCCCAGCAATTCACGAACCGTAAACGGCGCGTAAGGATCGTGCTCAGTCCCGTTTCCTTCAGCCTGTCCATGAAGAATTCCAATATGATAAAGAGCGCCGGGCTTCTTCACGTAATGAGGCCCCATAGCCTCCGTAACAGCCCGATGCCCATAACTAAACCCGTATAAATAAGCCAATACCTCGCCGTTTTTCACAAACGGCATAACCTCAACTTCCGGCCCGAAAACATGCACATTGCCCGGCCATGACAGTGCTGCCCAATCTCCACCAACGGGATCATGGTTTCCATGAATGACAAAAGCTTCAATACCCGATTCTTCGAGACGAAGCATTTCCTCCCGAAATCGAGCTTGCGCCCTTAAGCTTCGAATTTCCTCGTCAAACAAATCACCGGCGATTACTGCAAAGTCAACCTCATGTTCAATCGCCGCATTGACAATACGCTGAAATGAATGAAAAGTGCTCTCCCGCACACGTGTGGCGATTTCAGCCGGAGCCTCGGCCATTCCCCGAAACGGCCGATCCAAATGAAGATCCGCGCAATGAATGAAACGAAGCGATTTCATCAGCCTCCCGCCTTTCTTATTTCATTCTACCACAACGATCGCACGTTCGCATAGTAGATTTTGAGAAATCAGATCCGACCTAATCCGAAAAAAATTCCTCATTTCGAAAGGAAAATCTCTCCCGTGTTGCGAATAATGTTTATAGAATAAGAGAAAGGATGACAGACAAAATGCCGAACTTCACATTGACCGTATTTGACAAAAGCGGGGAGACACTCCTGGACGAAACCTTCGAGGCAAAAGATGAAACCGAAGCGAAAAAAGCCGGGGAAAAACGCCTGAAAGAAGAAGGCTATGAACAACATACCAGTCGAATGGTATCATCCGCGGGCAAACTTGTCTTGTTTCACCGCTGAGGAGGGCCTAATGAAAAGGGTTGAATTGAAAAACGGCCGCCAGGCCTTAATTCGTGAAGCCTTGCCGGATGATGCCGAGCGCCTGATCGAAATTGGCCGATCTGTGATGATGGAACAACGTTATTCGGTCATGACTCCCAATGAATTCAAACAAACAGCTGAAAAGGAAAAACAATGGATCCAGGATCAACTGGATCACCCGGGGAAAATGGTATTTGTGGCGGAAATCGACGAAAAAGTCATCGGTTTTATCAACTTTCAAAATGGGGCACGCACCCAGTCGGCTCATGTGGGCAGTCTTGGAATCTCAATTCAAAATAGTTTTCGAGATTCCGGTGTGGGCCGGGCGTTAATGGAAACCCTGCTGGAATGGGCTGAAGACAATCCGTTAATTGAAAAAGTGGCACTTGCGGTGTTCTCAAACAATAAAAGGGCCATTCACCTGTATGAAAAACTCGGATTCGCCGAGGAAGGACGGCGAATCAAGGAAATTAAATTCGCAGAAAACCATTACGTTGACGATATCCTAATGTACAAATTCGTATAGAAAAGGAAAATTAATGGACCAGCTAATTTAAAACCACAACTACTCCTTTTACGAAAGCCCTTATCAATGCAGATTTGTAACACAAAACAAAATTTGGACGACGGTGAAAAATCGGTGTCAGCTTTCACAACCCGGGAAAGCATTTCAACACGTTACGGAAATTCATTAGAATATCAGCGAACTGATACATACCCTGTTCCTCGCGACAACAGAAATTTTTTTGTAAAATAACAAATGCGCTGCCACTTATAATGGAGCGCATTTTATGGAACGCCAAAGTATCATTCTAACTGTCACTCATGAAAAGATGAACGCCGACAATGTTGGTGACACCTGAACTCATAATAATCTCCTCAGCACGGTAACAAGGATAACTGCCGACGATACTCACTTTGCAGCCAAGCGCCTCCAATTCCCTTTTCACGCCGGGAAGCAAGACATCATCCATCTTCATATCCACATCAATAATGAAAAAGTAATTCCCCAATCCGGTTTTCGTCGGACGCGATTCAATCTTGGACATATTCAGCTTCCGCCAGGCGAATGCCGACAGCACCTGATGCAACGCCCCGGAAAAATCGTGAGGCAACGTCACTGTCAAAGTGGTTTTGTCTCTAATGTGCGGAGCATGGTCCGATGTAAAGTCAACACTTTCACGATTTAGAACAACGAACCGGGTATGATTGTTGTCGTAATCATGAATATCCTGACGTACAGTAGTCAGGCCGTACATTTGCGCCGCCAGGGAATTGCCGACCGCCCCCGCATTTTCTTCCGGATGGTTTTTCACCCATTCGGCCGCCGCCGCAGTTGAATTCATGAAAGAAGTTTCCGCCTCAGGCAACGTCTTCTTCAAAAAATGATGGCTTTGCGAAATAGCCTGCGGATGGGAGTAAACAGTCTTCACATCCATCCAATCTTCTGCACGATCGGGATGTACCATAAAATGTTGGCGGATGGGGACAACCACCTCACCCACAATCGACAGGGTCCTTTCATGAAATAAGTAATCCATTGTCAAATTCACAGAGCCTTCAATCGCATTTTCCAGGGGAACGACACCGTAATCAAGTTCACTTGATCGAACAGCCTCTATACACTCTGGTATTGTCGCATGGGGAATTAAATCTCCATTTGGAAATAAAGCCTCTGCCGCCGTTTCCGTAAAGGTTCCTTTCGGTCCCAAATAGCCAATCTTTTCTCTCATATGGCTTCCCTCCATTATATGTAACCACCATCTTAGCTCAATCTTATTGAGATTTCAACAGATGAAACGCAAACCGGGCGCCCTTTTTTTAAGAAGCGGGCGTAAAGACACCAAGGCCTATTTGGTTAAGCAAGGCTTGTCCCTTTTCGGACAAAAATCGCCCCGCCCGGCTGAAACGTGCCCTGGGCGGGGAAAATGATTAGAGCTGCATACGCAACTGTTTGCGAAACACTTCTCTGACCATGTAAGAAACACCGTTTTGATCGTTGGACCGTGTTACCCAATTTGCTGCCTTCTTCACCTCGACAGGAGCATTTTTCATAGCCACTCCCAGACCGGCTCTCCCTATCATCTCCCGGTCAGTATACGAGTCGCCGATTGCGACAATTTCACCCTGTGAAATCCCCAGTTGATTAGCGAGCAATTGAACACCTTTCGCCTTTGAGGCTCCCCTCGCCACAATTTCACATTCTTCACCCGACAAACTGGCCACTACTTGAGGATAATCTTTTCTAATTGTTTCGAGGGCAGTCTCCTGCTCCTCCAAATCGAAAAAGTGGACATCCACCTTCGTTGGGGCAATGGCATTTTCCAGTAAATAATCCCCGAGTGAATCAACAAAGGTAACTGGATAAAACAACGGATCGCCAATTCCAATCGTCATTTTGGCTATTAGTTCGTTCTTCTGCCTTACCCGGTTTCCGATGGAGAACCGTTCATGTGAAACGCGAACATGGCAATCGTACTCTTCCAATGACTCAACAAGTTCATTCACCAATTCCGGGTTAAGGCGGTTTTCATACAGAGGTTTATCGATGGACGAGGCGATAAATGCACCATTTTGCGTAATCAGGACCGTATTCAGCTTCAAGGCCTTTGCAATTTTCTTGGCTGAATGAAAGTGTCGTTCCGTTACGAGAGTAACATAAACATCTTTGTTTTTGACGAATTCAATAGCTTCTTTCGTGCGTCGATCCAATTTGTTGTTGCTGTGCAATAGAGTCCCGTCAATATCAACAGCCAGCATGCGGTAGACCACGGTCATCCCCCTCTTCTCGTTGCAGATTCCAAGATGTATAAAGGCTTCAATACGAGTTTATGAAGAGCCTCCCTATTTTAGAACAATAGAAGGGCTTTCGAAGATACGGGCTTTCGTTTAAAGAAAACTTGGCTTACGCCAAATCTTTGGCGTAAATAGGCTTAGTTGCACCTATACGGTTTCCTTAAAACAAGATGGCCCAAATCTTATACTTTCTTACCGTGCAAAAACAAAAAAAAGAAACCGGTCTATTTCAACCGATTCCTTGCAAGATTATGCACCTGTCCTGAGCTTCCTTCTTGAGTTAAACCTTGGCTCCTTAACTGTTTTCCGGTGTTCCGTACAGTTCTTCAAGCGGTTTTGTAATGATCCCGTTCAAATCGTTAATGGTGGTGCTCATTCTTTGCTCAGCCGCCATCAGCTTGGAGATCCCTTCATGCTGTTGAATCAGCTGAAGCTGTTGCTGCGCTGCCTGTGCTTCTTCCTCACTGATTTGCTGGCCTTGCATTTGCTTCTGCTGCAGTTCCAATTGAAGGTTACGAAACTTATCGAACATCTTCTTGCCGGTCTCGTCCTGCTCCAAACCATCGTAGCATTTTTTCAATTCCTGGTATTCATCGCTTTCGCGAATTGCTTTTTCCAAATCGTACGCACTGTCATAGATATTTGGCATGGTCGACCTCCTCTAATAAATTCTTTCCCCACTATAACATCCTCATTTTCAATTGTATACGCCTGCACAGATTCCGTGAACGCCCTGACAGGCAGGATTCAAGCGAACAGTTGGATCAATAGCCCCTGGACGAGTCCAATGATGCCTCCCAGAAACGCCCCCAGATACGTGATCATCTTGAACTCGCGCCGCGAAATCGACAAAACCAGTTCCTCGAGCCGAGCAACCGCAAACGTTTCAACCTGCGTCTTCACCACTTCCTCCAGGCGAAGATACTGGAGCAACTCACCCACCTTGGCCGCCACTGTTCTTCCAGCCCAATCCACCAACCGGGGCACCCAATTATCGATAGCCCGCTCGTGGTAGGGTGCCGTCCATTCCTTCAATGGGCTTTCAAGCCAATGCTTCAGCGGTATTTCTTTTTTCACAAACCCCGTTACTGCTGCCGCTGCATTCTCTAACGGAAGTTCGCTGAGCCGTTTCTTTTTCAGCTTCGCCCATTGTGTCTCAAGAAGCTGTTCGATCATGTCCCGAAACATCGGCTTCCTTAGGAGCTTCGCCAACTCTGCCTGCACTTTGTCCCCTAAACTGTCTCCTGCGAGGAACATTTGCAACATATTGCTGAGCATTCCACGGCCCGACAGAAATTGTTCAATCAAGAGTTGCAACTTCGCCCGCCCTTCCGGGCTTTCCACGTACCGAACGCCCTCTTCAGCAATATACGCGGCCAGAGCCGGGACCATTGCTTCGGCCTGCTCCCTCCACCGCTCCGGCATCACTTCTTCAATCGTTCGCTCACGTCTGCTTTCAAACACAGCCCACACTGCCGCTTCAATTTTTTCGTCAGCCCGTTCCTTTACGCCTTTCATGCCAAATTGGTGTTCCAACAGCTCTTCAAGCGATTCCTCGCTTCCCAGAACCTCACGCGCCTGTTTCTTCGCCCACTGCATCACTTCTTCCTGAAAGTCCGCGTCATACAGCTTGCGCTGAATGCTCTCCGGCGTCAGCAAGTGTTCCATTACCGTGTTTCCAAGTTGTTCCGCCAAATCCTCTCGCCGCTTTGGAATCAGTCCGGGAGTAAGCGGCAACCGCCAACGCCCAACGTAAACCGGATGATAAGGGCGAAACAACATTTTGATCGCCAATGAATTGGTTACGCCCCCGATCAGGGCTCCAATCACAATCAGAAACAAGAGTTCAATTAGAATTTCCATCTATAAACTGCCTCCACACTCACAAATTCCGCGTACATCCCATAGTATACGGTATCAGCGACCGCCCAGCCAATCCAGAGGGAAGAGTTTGGACCCGGGAAGCGGGATAAAGATCATTCCATCAGGTAAAAACCACCTTGCCCTATATGATCCGACCACCAACTCTCAATGTCAGAAGGTGACTGCCATGACTCTGATTAACACCATTACCATCCAGCCGCTGGCTGGCGAAACTAACAAAATTCTTCTAAGCCCACAGCTCTATGAGTCGTGGAACCTGGCATCCTTCCCGAATCTTACGTTAAAATGCGGTCCCGTAAAAGAATCCGTTTCCTGCGGTCCGAACCACAATCGAGGAGACCCTCAACTGATTTGCGATCCTCGCTTATTGCAGAGATTTCATTTGCCGGCGGAACCCCAGCCTCTAAGAATAGCTTTTGATCCGGAAAAAGAGGAACTCCAAATCGGACCTGTAGTGGCAGTACTGACTCTCCTTAAGGGCAATGCGTTTGAGGGGTCACTGGTACCCTACTGTGATGAGCTGGCGCGGTATAGCGAGAAACAACATGCGCTCCTCTATGTATTTACTTTAAGAGATTGGCGTCAGGATTCCGTCATCGGTTATGTGAAGCGCCATAATTATTGGGACCGCCGCGAGCTGCCGCTCCCCCACGTCATTCATAATCGGATCGGCCAGCGAAGGCTTGAACAATTACCGGCTACCGAACGTTTTTTTCAAAGATTAACAGAAAAAGGAATCACCTGTTTCAATGCTCGCTTTCTGGACAAATGGGAGGTTCATAAGCAGCTGGCCTCCCAACCGGAGCTTACACCCTATCTTCCGGAAACGGCCCTGTACGAAAGTAAAAAATCATTGAAGGAGATGACAGAACGACACTCTTGTATTTTTTTGAAACCTGCAGCTGGCAGCCAGGGAAAGCAAATCTTTCGAATTTGCCGACGGGAAAACTTCTTTGAACTGGATTATACAACCTTCAACGGAGACATTGAACGGCACTTTCCCACATTTGAGGAACTGTATCGTACAGTTGAAAGCCGGATTCGCCAACAGCGATATATTATTCAACAAGGCCTTTCCTTGCTTGAATACCAGCATTGCCCGCTCGATTTTCGCATGCTTTGCAACAGGCGGAAAACCGATAAATGGAAGGTCGTCTCGGGAGTGGCTCGGATTTCCAACGAAGAACAATTTGTCTCCAACCTTGCCCGCGGCGGGAAATCTCAACCAATCAAAGAGGTGCTCCAACAAACATTTCCAGACAGGCTCGCAAAACAAATCCGTGCCCTGCTTCGTGATCTGTCATTGGAGATCGCTGAACAAATTTCACTCAAAAGCGAAGGCCTATACGGGGAACTCGGTATTGACCTTGCTTTAGATCAACAGGGAAAACCATGGGTTCTCGAGGTAAACACAAAACCTTCTAAAGATCTTGACCCCTCACGGGACCATACCATTCGCCCGTCAGCCAGAGCTGTTATTGATTACAGCTGCTATCTGGCCGGTTTTTCAAATCCTTAAGAAACGCAGGTGACCAACTGATGCCCTCCCTCGGAATCATCACCTTAAATCAAAATCAGGAGGAAAGGTATTACAAGAATATCGGGAAATATGCTGCGCAACTGGACCTGAACGTCCATCAATTTGTCCCGAGTGCTATTGACCCTTATACAGAGCAGATAACCGGGATGACCTTCGATCCCGTGAGCGATAATTGGGAACCGGAAACCTTTGCAATTCCGGACATTTTATACGATCGCTGTTTCTACACCTCCGGCCAGGCATACAAAACCAATGCTCCCATCGTCGAATGGTTGAAAAACCGAACCCGGTTTCTCGGTTTTGGCCTGCCGAATAAAGCGAAGGTTTATGAAGCATTGCAAAATGAACCATATCTCAACTCCTACACAATCGATACATTGAAAGCCAGGCGAGCCGATTTCATTATAGAAGAACTCGAGAAACAAAGGACTTTACTGCTGAAACCGCAAAATGGCTCACGGGGCAAAGGGATTCTTGTCCTGAAAAAACAGCCCGAAAACTTTACCGTTCAAACCGATCGCCGCGGAAAAACCGTGCAAAAAACATTTCTGCGAAAATCACAGTTGAAAAAGTGGCTCGACACCCAATTGGTACGGACACCGTTTTTAATCCAGCCTTTCTTAACTTTGCAAAATGAGAACAAACAGCCCTTTGACATAAGGGTCGTTGTACAAAAAAACTCAGAAGGGAAATGGATAGAACGCGGGCGCGGAGTCCGGGTCGGTCAAACGGGAGCCCTTGTCTCCAATTTGCACAGTACCGGGCAAATCACCGATTTCAACCAATGGCTGAAAAGCTTTTCGGCTACAAAAAGAAACTTTCTGGAGCATGAGATCGAGTCCATCATTGAACGAGTCCCTCCCTTGTTGGAATCCTCATTCGGCCCGTTATTTGAACTGGGACTTGATATCGGGATTGACCGTGACGAAGCCGTATGGATTTTAGAAGCGAACTCCAAACCCGGCCATCAAACGATCCTTCAAAGCGGAGAACTCGGCGAGAAAGAAATCGCGCAGGCTCCATTGCAATACGCCCTGTATTTGCTCAAGCAAAAGGAGTTGAATAAACATGAATCAACCGTTGAAACTTCGAAAAACTGAACAAACCACCGGCATTGTTGAGCTCCCCGGCTTTTACCGTCAACAGATGACCGGCAATATATCCTGGCTCGCGTTTTCAACCAGACGCACACCGTGCCGGGTTGTATTCAGTGACTTCGGCGAAGATGCCCACATATCGGAAGATCTATGGGAGGCGTTGCATCTTCCTCACGAGGAGAACATCCATCTGTTTTGCAGGGAGAACACCCTTCATATCGGCCCGCTAATCGGCATTTTCACAGCGGGGTTCACGGATTATAAACTGCGGCCCATCGGAGAACGCACCCAGCTTTTCGCGAAGTTCCTATCTGTTGCCGACCAGGTCGGGGCTTTCTGTTTCGTCTTTGGACGCCACCATATCAATTGGGAAGAAGGGACTGTGAACGGCTTCTTTTACCAGGAAGAAGGCTGGCAACAAATCACGGTCCCGTTCCCGGACGTGATTTACGACCGGCTGCCAAACAGGCGGACTGAACGGCTTACCCGCTTTCAAAGCGCGAAACAGCAACTCCAGGACGATTACTTGATTCCATGGTTTAACCCGGGTTTCTTCGATAAATGGCACATGCATCAGCTTCTGCAAACCGACGACCGTTCCCTGCCGTATCTGCCTGAAACCACTTCCAATCCGTCACTTGAGACTCTGAAAGGCATGCTCGAAACCCATAATCACATCTACCTAAAACCGACGGAGGGCAGCCTCGGCCTTGGCATTCACCAGATCATCAAGCATAAAGACAGGAAAAGTTACTATTGCCGTTTCCATGACGGAAACCAAACGCGCTTGCGCCGATTCGATACACTGGAGGCCCTGATTCACCAGCAGCTACCCGATGACCGATTGAAATATCTTCTCGCACAGGAAGGCATCAAATTGATGCAATGGCAAAACCGGCCCGTCGATTTTCGGGTTCATACCAATAAAAATGAGAACGGAGAATGGGTTGTCAGCACAGTAGCGGCAAAAGCGGCGGGGCACGGCAGCGTCACTACACACATTAAATACGGTGGTCAGGTCAAAACCATTGAAGAAATCCTCGGGCAAGGCCTCCGGAAGGAGACGGCCCTTAACAAGCTTAAAGAGGCTGCCCTCACCATTAGTTCGGTAATTGAGGAAAAGGTGGAAGGCACGGTCGGAGAAATCGGATTCGATCTTGGCCTGGATCAGCACGGGCGTGTTTGGCTGTTTGAGGCCAACGCTAAGCCGGGCCGGCATATCTTCGTCCATCCGAAGTTGAAGGATGCCGATGAGCAGTCACGCAAACTTCCGCTTGCCTTTGCGGTATACCTTGCCCGCAATGCTATCATTCAACCGGCTGTGCTCTACGCATGATAAACATTTTCTTCGATCCCTTGCAGCAAAAGTGGAGCCACCGACATGAGGGGAAAACTTACCTCTGGGGCAAGGATCGTAATGTCCTTTCCTACGCTCCCTTTTCGCCTGCTCTGTCCTTTAACGTTATGCGAAAAGGCCGGAGAATCGGACCGATTGTCGGCATAATAACAAGTTCAAAGGGAACAACTTTCGCCGGAAACCGGGAAACCTTCCGGCGAATTCATTATGCTTTGCAAGAACGAGGAGGCATCGCATTTGTATTTACCCCGTATGATACGAAACGGCATTATGTAAAGGGGAACTTATATAACACGGAAACTCATCGATGGGTGAAAACCAACATGCCTTATCCCGATGTTGTTTATAACCGGGTTCCCTTTCGTAAAGAGGAAAAGGCCGGGACTATTCAATCCGTTTTGAGGAGGTTAAACTCCCTGAAAGTGCCATATTTTAATGGCAGTTTTCTCGACAAGTGGGAAATGTTCGAATGCCTCCATCCAGATTCTGATATTGCCGGTTATTTGCCCGACACCAGACTGGCTTCCCGAAATTCATTAGCGAAGGCCCTTTACTCGTGGAATGAATTGTACCTCAAGCCGAAAGCCGGGCAAAAAGGAGATGGCATGATCTATGTGGAATTGACAGCGGATGAAACGATCTTTTGTCAAAGCCATGAGCAAGCCAACCGCTATGAATCCTTTAAAGCATTTTGGGAGGTCGTTCGCCTTGGTCTGGAAAAGAACCCGTACCTGATTCAGAAAAAAATACATCTCGCCCGGCACCACGGAAAGCCTTATGACTTTCGCCTGTTGATGCAAAAGGTTTCCGGGACTTGGCGATTGACAGGAGCGGGCGCACGACTTGCAGGCAAAGATGCCATTACCACCCATGTGCCAAAGGGAGGTGAATTGTTGTCCCTTGAACAAATACAACCGCCTGTCGACCTGGAGCTATTGACAACCATTTGCAAACAAGCCGCCCAACGTTTGGAAGAACAGTTTGCTCCGCTCGATGAGCTTTCGTTTGACATCGGCCGTGACCGCAACGGCAACCATTGGTTGTTCGAAGCAAACGCCAAACCGATGATCTTCGATGAACCCGAAATTGAGGCCTTGCGTATGAAGCGCCTGACCGATATCTTTTATGAAAAAAGCAGCTTCTAAAAGCACGTCTATGTGACCAAAAGGCGTGCTTTTCTCGATTTCCTGCCTTGAATTGCTGAGTATAGATTTGTGAACCCCTCAAACGAACGTTTCCAATGCCGAATTGCACGAATGAGGGTCATCATTGCGCGAAAGTGGTCACGGATTGCACGAAATTCCAATTATTTGCGCGAAAACGGCAAGGAAATGCACGAAATCTTAAATCGATTGAAATTAGGCACCGTCCTCTCCCAGGTACCATTTTTCTAATTGATCCACCTGTTCATGACGCCCCATTTTACGATACGACGCAATTTCATTTTTCAATGGAAGAATGGGGACCGTCAAACCACGATACATGATCTCTATCGTTCTTTCCGATAGTGAAATCGGAGCCTCCCATTCACCCTTGTTCATGCGTTTTTGGATATCACCCATAATTTCTATGTAAATATCATTCAGCATAAATTCACCGAAATAGGATCGAACCCGCTCTGCTTCGGAACGACTTGAAAAGGTTCTCAATCGCCACCGCCCCGTCCCGATCCGTTTGGATATCAATGTCGTTGGGCGTTAACGGCACACCTTGCATGGCAAACGCCAAACTTCCTGTCAACACCCAGGGAATCTTCTGCTCCTGCAAACGCTCATAAATTTCAATGAAGGTTTTTTCAATATCTACAGGTATGGTCATAGACTTTCCGCCTCTTCCAGCCAATCGCTCTCAAGAATACTCATCCTATACGCGCTCCAGAATTCGTTTCCAAATTTGCGTGCTTCACGGATCAGGCCTTCTTTTTGAAAGCCGGCTTTTTCATAACAGGCAATCGCGCCCTTGTTAAATTCGAACACGTGCAATTCAATTCTATGAAACTCGAACTCCTCAAAGCCCAGACGGACCATTTCCTTAACCATTTCAGTTCCACTCCCTCCCCCACGCGCATCTGGAGCAATCAGCACACGGGAAAGTCTCGCATTTTGATTTTGGCGATCGATATGGCTCCATTCAATATGCCCGACCACCTCATCCGTATCAGTATCCACTGCCTTATAGACGACCTTATCGGAATTTTCTCCCTGGGCAGATTCGAGATGTTGACCTAACTGACTTTTGTCCAATGGATAAGTAAAAGCCGGGCCCGCCCACTGCATCAAAAACTCCGGTGATTCCACCCATTCGATCAGACGGTCAAAGTCTTTTTCCTCTAACGGCTGTAATTCAATCATGCAACCCCTCCATATAAAAAGAGGCAGGCACAAGCGGCCCGCCATCTCTAGTACTGAATCAAAAAGTATTTCTTTTTCCCGCGTCGGATGACGACAAATTGATCCTCGATCCGGTCCTCACCGCCGACAACCCGCTTCAAATCCTGAGAACGTTCGCCATTGATGTAAATCGCGCCGTTTCCGATGTCTTCACGAGCCTGTCGCTTCGATGATGACACTCCAGCATTCACCAACAGATCAATCAAACCAACGTCCTCTTTCGCCTCCATCGTGTACGATGGTACATCCTTGAAGCCCTGCTTGATTTCCTCCGCCGTCAACTTCGCCACATCACCGCCGAACAACGCTTCGGAAATCCGAATCGCCTGTTTCAAGGCTTCTTCGCTGTGAACCAACTTCGTTACTTCTTCCGCCAGCTTACGCTGCGCTTCCCGTTTTTCCGGCTCGCTTCGCACCTTTTCCTCAAGCTGGCCAATCTCTTCGGGACCCAAGAAGGTAAAGTACTTCAGAAACTTCACTACATCGTCATCGCTTGTATTCAGAAAGAACTGGTACAGCTCATAAGGTGTTGTTTTCTCAGCGTCAAGCCAGATCGTTCCGCTTTCGGTTTTGCCGAACTTTTGGCCATCACTTTTTGTAACAAGAGGCACTGTGAGCGTGTAGGCTGTTTCCTCTTTACCTTTCCGGCGAATCAATTCCAGTCCCGCAGTAATGTTGCCCCACTGGTCACTTCCGCCGATTTGCAGCCGACAATCTTCTTTTTCATACAGATTCAGAAAATCGTACGCCTGTAACAGCATGTAAGAAAACTCGGTAAAAGAAAGACCGGTCTCCACCCGTGACTTCATAGACTCTTTCGCCATCATGTAATTGATTGTTAAATGCTTTCCGACATCCCGCATAAACGGAATGAGGCTAAGGCCCCCGAGCCAATCGTAATTATTTACGACTTTCACCGGGTTGTCACCTTCAAACTTCAGCATCCCTGACAACTGGTTCTTCAGCTTTTCGCTCCAGTCTTCCACGACCTCTTCTGTATTCAACTGGCGTTCCTGTGCCTTAAAGCTCGGATCTCCAATCAACCCTGTTCCACCGCCAACAAGCGCGATCACCTTATGCCCTGCTTCCTGGAAACGCCGCAGGGTCAAGATCGGTACCAGGCTGCCGATATGCAGGCTGTCTGCCGTCGGATCAAACCCGCAGTACAGCGTCACCGGTTCTTTTTCAAGCTTTTCTTCCAAACCTTCCTGATCCGAAACCTGATTGATCAGGCCCCTGAACTCGAGATCTTGCAAAATGTTCATTTTCCATCATCCTTTCTCTTTGCCAATCAATTACGCCTTGGCGTAATTGCGTCCAAACCCGCCGGGGCTTTTATTTCATTAAGCCTCTGCCGAACAAAATAAAAACGCCCCCTACATCAGTAAGGGACGTGATATTCGCGCGGTACCACCCTTGTTGAAGACAATCCAAACATAATCGTCTTCCACTCAAGCAGGATAACGGCCTGCACCGTTCTTCATTACTCATCGTTCACAAAGAAAGCTCCCGGAAGTAATTCACGCCATTTTTGTGCCGGTTCACAGCCACCACCGGCTCTCTGGAAACAGGGAAATGGACACTACTTTTTTCCGTTCAATGCTTTTGGAAATTTTATATTCCTGATTAGACCACATCACGACGCAATTGTCAACTTTCTAAACACCGGATGCGATCAGTTGCATAAATAGCACAAAACCTGCCGCAAATAACCCAACAACCAGAAAGACATTGATAAGGGAAAGAGCGATATGCCGATTTCTGATTAATAAATAACACGACCCAAAAAATCCCACGAGCAACAATAAAATTGAAATAAACGGCGTCCAGCCCTGAAACCCTATTCCCAGCAAATATGATCCCTTCCAAAGGAACAACACCGAAACCACCGTGAACAATAACGGCACAATCCCGGCAAACCACCGCTTCATCTGAATCCCCCTTAAAATGGCCTCGTATAAAATAAAATCTTCATGATCAAACTGTTCGTGATATTCGTGGACGCATGAGCGATCATTGCTGTTGGCGTATTATAACGTTTATAGAGGACTCCTAACACCATTCCGTATAAAAATACAATGACCGTATCATAACTTAATCCCCGGGCATGCATCATTGAAAACAAAGCGGCAGCGAGCACAAAACCTAATTTCGGTTGCGCACCGCCCCTGAATAATGTTTCTTCACTAACTCCCGCCACCATCCCGCCGGCCAGAAAAATCGCCAGGTAAGATTGATTCGCAATGGTAAAATGCCATAAATCCAGAGAGGCAGCGATCATATGAATAGTTTTAAAAATCATCCTGGCACCTATGCCGACAAAGAAGGCTATCAAAATTTGCCGACCAGTGGGAAGGGCGATTTTCAACCGCTTCAGACAACTCTTGAAAGATCGCCGGGATAACCAGCCGACGCCAATAAAGGACAACAGAAGCAAAACAATGAATTTTAGCCCCTCTTTCAGGAACCCCTTCTCCGGCAATGATACATAAGTGATGGAGAAGAGAAATTCCTGATGAAAAAACATTGATTTCACAAAATACCAGGTCACAATCATTGAGGCTGAGAGACTAACAGCATGGACAAGGCTTTTTGGATCTATAGGGATCCATCGTGACATGAAGCGGCGTACAAAGGGCAATAAAAGAATCACACCAATAATTGGGACCAAGATAAAAGCAAACCTAACAGGGGAGGACAGACCAGCAGACCATACTTCTTCCGGAGAGAAATCTTTAGGGGTTATAGTCCATACCGAAAAGCCGTGTGATTTAAATTCAGAGACCATTAAAGCCATCCCATCCGCAAACTTCCATAGGAAAAACAAAATGGTAAAAAAATAAACCAAAGCCGCGAATGCCTTTCCTGATTTTTTTCTGCCTGCTATAGAATGTCGATCCGCCATATTCGCCAACCACAGGACGATCAACCCGCCAATGGGCACGGTAATGTCCATCGTCATTATTCTTCTCCCCTATAACCCGAGACCTATATTCACAATAAATGTATTTCGCAATTCAGGTTGTAATTCCTGCAAGAAATTCAAAAAGACCAGGCTTGCAACTGGATGATCCACCAAATTTTCCGATAAAATAAATGAAGAAACAGGAAGACCGCATTCAGATTCTGCTGGACCAAAAGACAGTTTCAATGTAGTCCGAAAAAATGGGAGGGGATTCAATGCCGCAAAAGTTGGCCGTGGCCGTTGTGCATGGAATTGGCAGCCAAAAAGAAGACTTTGCTGATGAAATGATTCAACTGCTGACAAATAAATTCGCCAAACGGGTTGCAAAGCAAACCGAAGAACCGGCTTCGCAAATCGTATTTAAGCCTGTTTATTGGGCATCAGTCTTTGAAAAAGAGGAAAATCAGCTTTGGGAACGGCTGAAAAAGGGCGGTGAAATGGATTATACCGCCCTCAGGTTGTTTGTGATCAATTATTTGGCCGATGCCATCGCCTATCAGCCGACCATTGAACGGCATCACAACTATGACAATGTCCATCAGGTGTTTGCCAAATCGCTCCGTTTTCTTTCTGAAACTGCAGGTGAAGCGGCCCCCCTGTGCGTCATCTCCCACAGTCTTGGCTCGGTAATCGCCAGCAATTATTTTTACGATTTGCAATATCAACCCGAAAGAATCCGAAATGCCGTACGGATTGAAATGACTGATACTCCGCTCGAACAAGGAAACACATTGGTCCAATTTTACACCTTGGGCAGTGCTTTGGCTCTATGGAGCCTGCGTTATGAAAACTTCGGCAATACCATCCAGGTCCCCTCGTCTAATCTTTCCTCTTACTATCCGGGATTGGACGGCGGCTGGTGGAACCTTTACGATAAAGATGATGTGCTCGGTTTTCCGTTAAAGACGCTCAACGCACAATATGAGAAAGCCGTAACAGAGGACATTGTGATCAATGCCGGCGGTTTGTTTACGAGCTGGAACCCTCTTTCACACAGCCAATACGCGTCAGATTCCGATGTGATTGAGCCTATCGCCGATCGGCTTGCGAATATGTGGCTCACTGTGAACGGCCGACGATAACAAAGAGCTATCGAAAGGAAGAACAGCAATGTTTCAACATTTCACTTTCAAACCGGTGCTGTCAAAGAAACGCCGGAGGAGAAATTACCAATTCTCTTTTTTCTACCATGGAACTTATTACAAAGGCCTGTATCATTATAACGGGGAAATTGAATGGAATGAGCCGACTCCGGCTGAAGAAAATCGCGGCAAATTCGAAACCCAAATCCATGAGCTTATGCTGTTCCACGTATACGACAAGTGAGAAGAGCAAGACAGCACAAATCCGCTCAAAAACCGTATTATTACAATTTCAGAATTATATCGAAAGGGTTGACAACTTAATGAGGACAAAATCAAAAATCATTTTGAAGATCATAGGGTTGGAACTTTTATTAATCTTTTTTTTCATATTTAACGGTGCCTATGTAACGATTACTGAGCCTGCTAACCCGCCATTACAATTCATCGGGCTCTTTCCTCTGGCGATAGGTGTTGCAGTATATC
>DASVCO010000178.1:0-9700 GCA_036381575.1 Caryophanales bacterium | reverse complement strand
CACCGACTTAGGCAATTAATCTGGAAGAGATGGAAGAAATCCAAGACAAGATACAGGATGCTCCGTAAGTACGGCATCAATCATAATGACGCCATGAAATTAGCCAATTCCCGAAAGGGATACTGGCGCTTATCCCGAAGTGAAATTCTGCATCGAGCAATAACAAAAGAAAAACTCACAAAGTGGGGATTAAAGGATATGTCCCAATTTTATGAGTTGCGATACTTAAAAGGTTGAACCGCCGTATACGGAACCGTACGTACGGTGGTGTGAGAGGTCGGCTAATCAAATAATGATTAGCCTCCTACTCGATTACATTTTCTACCGGGCAATCACACTGATCGTAACGCCAATGGCGAAAATCACTGTAAAAAACAGAAAAGAATAAATAAACCCGTTCCCGGCATCAACAAAATCATTTCCTTTGTCTTGAACGTCATTTTCGAAATCGTTCTCGACTCTGTTTTCAGCCATGAGGATAACCTCCATTCAACGCATATAATCTCAATCCTTAGTATAAGCGATAGACGGGAAAAAATCCAATGGCAGTTTTTGAAGAAATTTCAACAAAAACGGGGAGGAGGCTAGAGAATTTCCGGTTTTACTAAGAGTTGTCACCTATACTTTGTTCTCGCATAGGATATCCTAAACTCAAGATCCGATATCGTCAATTGCCGGTGTCCTAGGGTCCGGACGTTGGCGTTTATCATAAATAGGGGAACGACTTCTTCGTGGTTCCCCTCTTCTTCAATATCTTTCCTTCGCATTCATTCCCAAAAAGCTTGTCACCGGATCGCGGAACCGATACGATAGACATGAAGTGAGGTGATCCTGGATGGAGGCTGCGACCGTCCGTAAAAATATCCAACAAAAAAATTTCGCTCCTGTTTATGTATTATATGGAACTGAGCCCTTTTTAATCGAAGAAATGAAACAAGCTATTCTTGACCATGCCCTTGAGAAGGAAACCTTTGAATTCAATTTCGCCGAATACGACATGGATGAAAAGCCTGTGGAATCGGCCGTCGAGGATGCTGAGACACTTCCTTTTCTTGGAGAATATCGCGTAATTGTTGTCAAGAATCCGTATTTTTTTACAGGAAAAAATGAAAAAAAGAAAGTCGAGCATGATCTGGGTAAACTCGAGAGATACATAGACGCTCCGTCACCAAGCACAATTCTGGTGTTTACAGCAGATTATGAAAAGCTTGACCAACGTAAGAAAATCGTGAAAAAGCTAAAGAAAACCGGGGAAATGATGGCTTTTTCCACGGCTGATGAAAAAACGATTTACCGTTTATTGAAGGAGAGAGCCGATTTGGAAAGGGCCGTTTTCACCCGGGAGGCAAATGAACGTTTGCTCCACCTGATCGGGCCGCATTTATTTCATCTTGTCAGTGAAGTGGACAAGATGGCCTTATATGTTGGCGAACAAGGTGAAATTACTCCCGAAATTGTGGACCTCTTATGTGCGAAAACCATTGAGAGCAACGTCTTTTCCCTGGTTGACAAAGTTGTCCTGAACAAGTTGGACGAAGCCTTTGCCATTCTCGATGATTTAATGAAACAGAACGAGGAACCGATTAAACTGCTCGCATTGCTGGGCCGTCAGTTCCGAATTATCTTTCGGGTGAAACACTTGCAGGAATCAGGCTATACCCAGGGCCATATGGCGAAAAGATTGAAACTTCATCCTTATGCCGTCAAGATCGCAGCCGGCCAGGGCAGAAATTTTGAGAAAGCCGATTTGTTAAGAATTCTGAATGATTTCACCGAAACCGATTATATGATGAAGACGGGAAAGATGGACAAGCGTCTGGCGTTGGAAATATTGTTGACGAATATCAGAACTGCATAGATATATACAGATTATGAGTCAATATTCCTATTAGTGAAAATAGGAAATTCGACTCATTTTGATTTTTTTGAAAAAATAAGCAGGAAAAATGTCGAAGGGTGACGAATCGTTATAGTTAATGACGAATAATTGGAGGTGAAATCTAATAATTTGACGATTCTTTCCTGTTCGGTATCCTGAAGCCGGGGTATACGACATCAAATAATGAGGTGCTGAAATGGAAGGAAATTTGGACAAAGGGTATCTGGTTCGCTGGTACAAAGCAATGAAGGAACGCAACACGGCTGAGGTAGAAGATCTCAAAAAAAGCATTGAGGCCTCCAAAGATCAAGATACGGATCCGGAGTTACAGAAATTTTATCAGCTCCTTCTCGTTAGATATTATTTAATGGGTAAGGATTTTGGGAAAATCGCTTCAGCACTTGCCGATGTTGAACCTATAGAAGATGACGCGGGACACTGGTTGAATTATTTCTACTATTTCTTTCGGGGGATTTATCATTACGATCAAGAGCAGTATCGTATTGCGATTGAATACTATTTGAAGGCTGAACCCCTTATCGACAAGGTAGAATTTCCTGAAGAAGCTGCCGAACTCTTTTACAAAATGGCGGCTGCCTACCATCGCGTCTATGCCATTACAACTTCGATAGGTTACGCAAGGAAAGCGCTCGTGTTCTTCAAGAAGCAGCCGCATTATGTACGGTGTGCTCATTGTGAAAATTTGCTGGCATTAAATAACCATGATATTGAACAGTACAAACAGGCCGAAATGCATTACCATAATGCTTTGATCTATGCTGCGAAATGTGAGGATAACGATTTAAAAATGTACATTTCCCATAATTTCGGATTACTCTACTCAAAGCAAAATCGGCCGAAGAAAGCACTTTATTATTTGATGGAAGTCTTTGAATCCATCCATTCGGAGAAATATCAATTGAGAGCCAGGAATTTCTTCTTGCTGGCGGAAAATTACTTCAAAATTGATCAGATCGCGGAAGCGAAGCGAATGCTGGAGCAGGGAGTTTCCCTTACAAAAGAGCACGGAATTCAGGATTTTTACTATCGGTGCGACCTTTTGAAAGCAAAATTTGTGGAGCCCCTCCGCTTTGAGGAAGCTTACAAAGAAGGGATTTCGTATTATAACGACCACGAGCGGTGGGAATACGTCGTAGAATACAGCGAAGAACTGGCGGCCTTCTATCGGGGGAAAGAAGAGTATCAGCAATCAAGTGATTATTTCTACCTGGCTATGATTGCCAGAAACAAAATTCTAGAGGAGCGTGAAAAATTATGATGAAGGCACTGTCATCTGAAGATCAGCGTGTCAAAGGTTTAGGAGGGGAAACCATGACTCTGCAATATCAACCCGGAGACGGAGCCATCCCCGACTAGATCATCAAGAGCATCCTAAAGAAGGCCGGAAGGTATATTAACTTACCGGCCTTCTTTACGTTACTAGAATGTCCAAAATGAAAAAACGGCCTGCGGGCCGTTTTTTTAATTGGAAAGCTCTTTGATTTTTTTCGAGAATCTTGATTTGAAACGTGCGGCCTTGTTTTCATGTATCACGTTTTTGCGGGCCGCTTTGTCGAGTTTACGTGCGGCATTGGCATAAGCTTGCTTGGCTTCCTCGACATTATTTTCTTCGATTTTGGCTTCAAGATCTTTCACAGCTGCGCGCATTTCCGTTTTGATTGCTACGTTATGAGCGCGGCCCTTTTCATTCGTCCTGACGCGTTTGATCGCGGATTTAATGACAGGCATTTCTTCACCTCCCGACTTCAACTTCCGTACTGTCTAAATATCATCAGACCAAACAGTATTTTACCAGAGGGTTAAGGGAAAATCAAATCTGGAATGAAATCGCCAAGCCCCGGTCACCCTAGAAACAAAGTGAGTGAAAAAGGAGGTTGCACCTTAGAAAGGTGTGGAACCCGCAAGGCCTCATCGAAAAGACCGCATTACACAATCCTGTTGAGCGTGGAGAAAGCTCGGCGAAGAACAAATATAAAGGAGCGTAAAAATGAAGGACCTAAACCTCGAGCAATATCAAGTTCGCACAGATTTGGCGTTGGAAGCCCATGAGTTGACGGCTGAAAAGCAACAATCCCCGTCCATTGAAGGTGTCGTGGTCAAAAAAGACGATCTTGAAGGGATTAAGTTGACAAGTGTGGATATCTCTGAGGAAGGAGCCGAGAAAGTCGGGAAAAAGCCCGGGCACTATCTGACCTTCGAGATAGAGGGAATTCGGAAAAGAGACTCGGCGCTTCAAGAGAAAGTAGAAGAAGTGTTTGCGAAGCAATTTGCCAAATTTATCGACTCGTTGGATATTCCAAAGGAAGCCAGTTGCCTGATCGTCGGCCTCGGCAATTGGAATGTGACACCGGATGCTCTCGGGCCCATCGCCATAGAGCAAATATTGATTACCAAGCATCTGTTTGATCTCACTCCGGAGAATGTCGATGAAGGCTTCCGGCCGGTCAGTGCCATTTCGCCAGGGGTGATGGGGGTAACCGGAATCGAAACAAGTGACATTATTAACGGTGTAATCGAAAAGACGAAACCTGATTTCGTGATTGCCATTGATGCGTTGGCTTCACGATCCATTGAGCGCGTTAATACCACAATACAGATTTCGGACAGCGGGATTCATCCGGGTTCCGGCGTGGGGAACAAGCGAAAGGAATTGAGTTATGATACGTTGGGCATTCCGGTGATCGCGATCGGCGTTCCGACTGTTGTGGATGCGGTAACCATCACGAGTGACACGATCGATTTCATATTGAAACACTTCGGCCATGAACTGAAGAATCAGGATAAGCCTTCTAAAGCACTAACGCCTTCAGGGATGACGTTTGGGGAGAAGAAAAAACTAACGGAGGAGGATCTTCCGGATGAGGAAAAGCGGAAAACTTTCCTGGGTGTAGTCGGAGGCCTGGGTGAGGAGGAAAAAAGGAAGCTGATTCAAGAGGTACTGGCTCCGCTCGGGCATAATTTGATCGTAACGCCGAAAGAAGTGGACGAATATATCGAGGATATGGCCAATGTAATCGCCGGGGGGCTGAATGCTTCTTTGCACGGGGAAGTCGATCAGCGAAATTTATCGGCTTATACTCACTAATAGGTGGGTTTGAATAATAAAATGGTTGTGGCTGTATTGGAATGAAGAGTCACGGCAGGTGAACTGGTTCTACCCTTTTAAGAAACCGCATATCCTGGAATTAAGCGGACTTGAAAGGGTGAGAACTATGCTATCAAACCAACCAACGTACTCTTCGTCTTTATCGTTCAAACGGACAAGCTTCAAACGATTAAGCCTTTTGGTGATTTCGACGGTCATCACACTTTTTTTGTTCTCCGCGTTGTTGACCGCCTTGGATGAAAAATTTCGTTTTACCTCATCGTCTGTGAAGGAATGGACATCGAGTCTTTCAAGTGAGGCCCTGCTTCACTTTATTGGTTTTGAAAATCCTTATTTCACACAGGTTCTCCCTGCGGATTCCCACATTCCTTCGTTACCGTCTCTCGGATTCGAACTCGTGACAAGTATTGAACCCGGTGATATTCGAAGTTTGTTGGGAAACGAACTTCCAGGGTTTGATATTTATGATTCGGAAATTATTGTTGCGGGGACGGGAACCAACTACACCAACCTCCCCCATGAGTCGGCCCCTCCGGTTGAGGTAATGATGCAAGAAAGGGAGATTGCGACGAAAAAGCTGCAGGCACTGAATGAAGAAAATCAAAACAACGATTCGGTGACACCGCCTGTTCAAACGACCGGGGACAAAAACGTTGTTTTCCTTTACGCAACGCATAATACAGAGTCTTATTTGCCGATCCTGAAAGGAGCCGACGAGCCAAACGAGGCTTACAGTTGGAAGGTCAACATGCATGATGTTGCCTTGAAGCTTAGGGAGGAACTTGAAAAAAGAGGCATTGGCACAATTGTGAACGACAACAACGTCCAGAAGACGGTGAATGAAGAAGGACTCAGTTACTCTCAGTCGTATGGTGTATCCCGGGATGTTGTGGCAGCGGCGTTAAATCAACACCCGAATGTGAAATTGGTCTTTGACCTTCATCGTGACGGGAAACTGGAGAAAAAAATGAGAATGGTCACACTGAATGGGAAGGAATATGCCCGTGTGGCATTTGTTGTAGGGAAAGGGAATCCCAATTTTGAAAAAAATGAGCATAAAGCTACCGTCCTGCACAACATACTGGAGGATGAATATCCGGGTTTGAGCCGCGGCGTCATTGGCAAAAATAAAAATGAAGGCAACGGTGTCTACAATCAGGATTTATCAGCCGGGGCCATGTTGATAGAAATCGGCGGAGTCAACAGCAGTTTGAAACAGGTCTATCACACTATGGATGCGTTGGCCGATGTCATCAGTGAATTTTATTGGGATATGCAAAAGGCGCAAAAGGTGAGCGGCGAGGCTGATTAAGCCAGCGCTTTTATAAAAAATTTCAACAGCTAAGTTCTGTAATGAAAATCATTTTAAACTGAAATGGTAAGGGGGCATCCAGATGCACCTCTTCGTATAAAGGCGTGGTAAATATGGCGAAATTCACAATTAAATGCTTGTTGTTGGCGTCTTTATTCTTTTTCGGTGTTCTCTTTGGCATGCAGCAAGCGAATGAGGGCATTCAAGAGGTGAAGGGCATCGACCATTTACCCAAGGTAGAGGAATCGGCAGGAAGTGCTCCCGCCAGCACAGAGATAGCCCAGAAGCGTGAAAGACTCCAGGATATCAAGACCTTCAATGTTTTCTCCGCTGTAGGGAATGCTGCATCAGAGGCGGTGACAGGCATTTTTCGAAAAGGTGTCAATGTCGCTGCTTCGATCATAGAAAATCTACTAGGCTGATCAAAGCACTTCCTTCGGGGAGTGTTTTTTGGTTGGCGAAATGGGCGTGTCAAATATTGACGCGCCTGTTGTCGAAAAATCGATATTTCGCAAAAGTTGATGATGAAATCCGGAGGTTGAAAATAAGCCCGGGAAAATTTGGTCAGACAGTCCGTGATCGCCGCTTTTGTTTTATTAAAGAGTCATTTGGGTTTTGTATACTACCCGATCCACTCGACTATGTATCCCTGGAGTGATATAATCACGCTAGTGTGTGAGCTGGGAGTGATAAGAACAATGACAGACAAGGACAGGCAGTCCCGTATACGTAATTTCTCGATCATCGCTCATATTGACCATGGTAAGTCGACGCTGGCTGACCGTATATTGGAAAGAACAAGTGCGCTGACCCAGCGGGAGATGAAAGAACAGATGCTGGATGCGATGGATCTTGAGCGTGAACGCGGGATTACCATCAAGCTGAATTCGGTCCAGCTGACTTATAAAGCGAACGATGGCGAAGAATACATTTTTCATTTGATCGACACGCCGGGTCACGTCGATTTTACATATGAAGTTTCCCGCAGCCTTGCGGCCTGTGAAGGAGCTTTATTGATTGTCGATGCGGCCCAGGGGATTGAGGCGCAAACGTTGGCGAACGTTTATTTAGCCTTGGAAAACGAACTTGAAATCATTCCGGTTATTAATAAAATTGACTTGCCAAGCGCCGACCCTGAACGGGTTCGGAAAGAAATTGAGGATGTCATCGGCATCGATGCCTCGGACGTTGTGCTTGCTTCCGCAAAGGAAGGTCTCGGGGTTGATGAAATTCTAGAGCAAATCGTTGAGAAAGTCCCACCGCCGCAAGGGGACCCGGAAGAACCGTTGAAAGCGCTGATTTTCGACTCCCTATATGATTCCTACCGTGGTGTGATTGCCTATATCCGTGTTGCGGAAGGAAGCGTACGTGTCGGTGAGAAAATCAAGATGATGGCGACTGACAAAGAATTTGAAGTCACGGAAATCGGGGTGTTTACCCCTAAACCTGTGCCGAAAGATGAGCTGACAGTGGGAGATGTCGGTTACCTGACGGCGTCGATCAAGCAGGTCGGGGATTCCCGTGTTGGTGATACCATAACAAGTGCTGAAAACCCGGCGACCGGGCCGCTTCCCGGCTACAGGCGGATGAAGCCGATGGTGTATTGCGGAATGTACCCTGTGGATGCCAGTCAATACAACGATCTTCGCGAAGCGTTTGAACGATTGGAATTGAACGACTCTTCCCTTCAATATGAATCCGAAACCTCCCAGGCGCTGGGCTTCGGTTTTCGTTGTGGATTTCTGGGGCTTTTGCATATGGAGATCATTCAAGAACGAATCTAGCGTGAATTCAACATAGACTTGATCACCACGGCACCAAGTGTTATTTACAGTGTGAACTTGACTAACGGTGAAGAAATGACGATTGACAATCCCGCGAATATGCCGGAGCCCTCTGAAATTGATGAGGTGAGGGAACCGTTTGTCAAAGCCACGGTCATGACACCGAATGATTATGTGGGCCCGGTTATGGAATTGTGCCAATCGAAGCGCGGTGACTTTATTGATATGCAGTATTTGGACGAAAATCGCGTGAACATTGTCTATGAGATCCCGCTTTCGGAAATCGTGTATGATTTCTTTGATTATCTGAAATCAAGCACGAAGGGGTATGCCTCGTTGGATTATGAACCTATAGGTTACAAGGCCTCGAAGCTTGTGAAGATGGACATTCTGCTGAACGGCGAGAAGGTGGATGCGTTGTCGGTCATCGTTCACCGTGAATTCGCCTATGAGCGGGGGAAAGCCATTGTGGAAAAGTTGAAAGAGCTAATTCCGCGGCAGCAGTTTGAGGTTCCCGTGCAAGCGGCACTTGGGCAGAAAATCATTGCCCGTTCGACGATCAAAGCCATGAGAAAAAATGTACTGTCCAAATGTTACGGCGGAGACATTACACGAAAACGGAAATTGCTTGAAAAGCAAAAAGAAGGCAAGAAACGGATGAAATCGGTCGGAAAGGTCGAGGTTCCGCAGGAAGCCTTTATGGCTGTCCTGAAAATGGATAATGACAAATGATATAAAAGAAACTCTTGGCTCGCGCCAAGTCGTTGGCGAAGTCCAGCCTTTGTTGTATCCAACAACGCTTCATAGACTAGACGATGTCTTGGAGACGTCGAGAAGACAACTTCCTGAACCCATTTTGGGCGACGGAGTGGTATCTGTTGATTTTGTGGTGTCATCTACGTTGATTTCTCTTCTTCGTTGACACGAAATGCTTTCTGATATGGCAAAATAAACGTGCCTGTGCCGGACTTTACGGCGCAGGCCGTATCATGTAAAGGTGATGGCGATGCCGAAAGCGGCTTACATCCACATTCCGTTTTGCGAACATATTTGTTCCTATTGCGATTTCAATAAATATTTACTGGCTGGTCAACCCGTCCGGGAGTATTTAGAAGCGCTCGAGATTGAAATGGGGCGGCAGTCAAAGCGCTTTGCGGCAAAACCGTTGGAGACGATCTTCGTAGGCGGAGGAACGCCAACCGCCCTGGACACTGGACAAACAGCGTATTTCTTTGAAAGTGTGAAAAAACAACTTCCAAAAGCAAGGGATACGGAATTTACCGTCGAAGCGAATCCGGGTAACTTGAACCTTGAAAAGTTGGAGATCATGAAGGCTGCGGGAGTGAACCGACTCAGTCTCGGTGTACAGGCATTCGATAACGATTTGTTGGCAGAAACGGGTCGTACCCATAAAAGCACTGACGTATTTCGTACGCTGGAGCTGGCAAGGCAGGTCGGGTTTGAAAATATTTCGATCGATCTGATGTACAGGCTTCCGGGACAAACAGTCACCCGCTTGAAAGAGACTTTGGATACCGCTATGTCGCTCAATATTCAGCATGTTTCGATTTACTCTTTGCAAGTTGAGCCGAGAACCA
>DASVCO010000177.1:0-3664 GCA_036381575.1 Caryophanales bacterium | reverse complement strand
AAAAAAACAAAGATGATTTGCTAATAACAACGGACAAGACCGCCGCCAGGCGGTCTTATTTTATCTCATTGCCTGTTTAACAATGGCGAGTACCAATTCCGATGTTTTCACAAGCTCCTCGATCGGTATTTTTTCATTCGTCGTATGAATGTTTTCGTAACCGACCGACAGGTTCACTGTCGGAACCCCGTGCCCGGAAATAATATTTGCATCACTACCGCCGCCGCTTTCCAGCAATTTCGGTTCACGTCCGACATCCCGAACGGCCTCTTTCGCAATCTCGACTACAGGATCTCCATCTTCATAACGGTAACCCGGATACATCACCTTAACTTCGACCTCGGCTGTGCCGCCAAATTCCTTCGCGGTCTGCTCGAATGTTTCTTTCATTGTCTCGGCCTGTTTCTCCATTTTCTCCGGAATCAATGAACGCGTTTCAGCCTCAATCTCCACCCGGTCACAAACAATATTCGTCTGCGAACCGCCCTGGAAACGGCCAATGTTCGCTGTTGTATCCTTATCAATGCGTCCGAGCGGCATCCTTGAAATTGCCTTCGCCGCCAACGAAATCGCGGAAATTCCTTTTTCCGGAGCAACACCGGCATGGGCTGTTTTTCCGTTGACCACAATATGTAATTTCGCCTGAGTCGGCGCTGCAGTAATAATATGACCAACCTTTTCCGCACTATCGAGCGCATAACCGTATTTCGCCGTTAAAATCGAGGAATCCAATGCTTTGGAACCAACTAACCCAGATTCTTCACCAACTGGAATGACCAGCTGAACAGTTCCGTGTTTGATATCATTTTCCTGGATCGTGCGAATGGCCTCAATCAACGCAGCCAGGCCCGCTTTATCATCCGCCCCCAGAATCGTTGTTCCATCACTGCTGATGATATCATCCTCAATCTGAGGTTGTATCCCTTTCCCTGGAACAACCGTATCCATATGCGAAGTGAAATAGATGGGATCGGCACCTTCACTGTTTCCTTCAAACGTGCAAATGAGGTTGCCGGCACCATGCCCGGTTTTTTCGGCAGCATCATCCTCGACTACATTAAGCCCTAGTTCGGTGAATTTATTTTTCAATACATCAGCGATTTGTCTTTCATATTTGGTTTCCGAATCAACCTGAACAAGCTCAAGAAATTGTTCAACAAGACGCTCTCGATTAACCATGATCTCAACCCTTTCCTGATTCACTACCTTATTTCTCCAAGAAATTTTAAAGAGGGATATTTCCGTGTTTTTTATCGGGCCGATCCTCGTGCTTATTTTGCAGCATCTCAAGTCCCTGAATCAACTTGATCCGAGTCTCACGAGGGTCAATCACATCGTCAACCATTCCATTTGCCGCCGCTACGTACGGATTAGCAAATCTCTCGCGGTATTCTTCGATTTTGGCTGCCCGGGTTTCTTCCGGATTATCACTTGCTTCGATTTCTTTAGAGAAAATAATATTGGCCGCGCCGTCTGGACCCATTACTGCAATTTCCGCATTTGGCCAAGAATAAACCAGGTCCGCCCCGATTGATTTGCTATTAAGCGCAACATAAGCACCGCCGTAAGCCTTCCGTAAAATAACAGTCATCTTCGGCACTGTCGCTTCGGAATAGGCATATAAAATCTTTGCACCGTGTCGTATAATTCCGCCGTGTTCCTGCTTGATTCCCGGGAAAAAGCCGGTAACATCTTCAAAAGTAACGATCGGAATATTAAATGAATCACACAGGCGGATAAAACGCGATGCCTTATCCGAAGAATCAATATCGAGCCCGCCGGCCATGGTTTTCGGCTGATTGCACACCAAACCGATCGTCTCACCCTTCAGGCGGGCAAATCCGACAACAATATTTTTCGCGAAGTTCTTATGGACCTCCATAAAAGAACAGTCATCCACAACCTGGGCGATCACATCCCGAACATCGTATGGCCTGGTCGAGTCGAAAGGAACGAGATCGGCTACATCCGGCAAATAATCGTCTCTTTCTTCCGTTTCAAGCACAGGTGTTTTTTCTTGATGATTTTGCGGCAAATATTTCAGCAATTCCCGAACCTGGTTTAATGCATGTTCTTCTGTTTCTGCCGTGAAATGAACGTTCCCGCTTTTCGAGCTATGTACAGCGGCTCCACCCAGATCCTCACTGGAAATATCTTCGCCTGTTACGGTTTTGATCACCTTCGGACCAGTGATGAACATTTGGCTTGTCTTTTCCACCATAATGACGAAATCGGTAATCGCCGGAGAATAAACAGCTCCGCCGGCACAAGGTCCCATAATCACGGAAATTTGCGGAATCACACCGGAGTATATAGAATTACGATAGAACACATGTCCGTATCCGTCAAGTGAAACGACTCCTTCCTGAATTCTTGCGCCTCCCGAATCGTTCAATCCAATAAAAGGAAAACCGTTTTTGGCAGCGAGATCCATGACGTGAGCGATCTTCTGCGCGTGCATTTCTCCAAGCGCGCCTCCGAACACAGTAAAGTCTTGCGCAAAAAGATAGATCGGTCGGCCTTCAACCTTGCCATATCCGGTCACAACGCCTTCTCCATGAGCTTCATTGTCTTCCATTCCAAATCCACCGCCGCGGTGCTTGATAAATGGATTTAATTCAACAAACGAACCCTCATCTACCAAAATGTCAATCCGTTCGCGGGCGGTTAACTTTCCTTTGTCATGCTGCTTGTCAATGCGTTCGTCACCGCCACCTAATTGTACCTCACGGCGTTTATCATAAAGTTCATTAATTTTATCGTAGATGTCCATCTCTATGCCTCCTCCTTCTCCGTCAGTTCGTACAATACACTGTGCGCTGCTTTAGGATGAATAAAAGCCACCTGCGCCCCTTCTGCACCTTCTTTTGGTTCTTCATTCAACATTTGCACACCGTTTTTCATCAATTCTCTGACTCGGCCTGCGATATCTTTCACACCCAGAGCGATATGATGAATACCTTCACCGCGCTTGCTAATAAACTTTGCAATTGGGCTGGTTTCGGACAAAGGTTCAAGTAACTCGAACCTTGTTTCTCCAACGGTCAAAAAGGCGACTTTCACACCTTCGGCCTCCACCTCTTCGATGCCGTCCAATTTAAGCTTTAACTGTTCCACATAAAAGGGAAGTGCCTCATCAAGGGAAGAAACTGCAATGCCGATATGATCAATCTTACCGGGGACATCGGCCACCCCTTCCACCTCAATTTCAATTCCGTCCCGTTCGTACACTGCCTGTTCAATGAATTTTGCAGTTTCTGCTGTTGGCGTCCCCGGTGTAAAGACTTTCTGAACACCCTTCGACTCCAAAAACGGAATGTCTTCCCACGGAATCACACCGCCGCCGACTACAATAATATCCTCGGCCCCTTTTTCCGCAAGCAACCTCACAATCTCGGGAAACAATTCATTGTGGGCTCCCGAAAGACAGGATAAGCCTATAGCATCCACGTCCTCCTGAACAGCAGCCGCTGCAATTTGCGCCGGTGTTTGCCGCAACCCCGTGTAGATCACTTCCATTCCGTAGTCCCGTAAAGCTTGCGAAATAATTAACGCCCCGCGATCGTGGCCATCCAATCCCGGCTTGGCGATTAACACGCGAATGTTCTTTTTCATGTTCCCTCTCCTCTGCATTTAAATTCCGGTATATTCGCCGAATTCCTCA
>DASVCO010000176.1:0-8918 GCA_036381575.1 Caryophanales bacterium | reverse complement strand
CGCCAGGACGGAAAAAGAAGAACTTGCCGTTTTGATGGAACGGCTGGGTTCGTTATGGACTGAGGAGAGGATTGAGGCGGCTGATACCGGATTCGGCGCCAGGGATGAGATGAAGAAGCTTGTGCAGGGCCGGGAGAGCCTACAACAGCGACGGAATGTGATGGACGACGAACGGGAGCGTTTGGGGCAGCTGTTGGAGGAAAGCCGGGCGGAGCGGGAGGCCGTCAGCGCGAAGCGGTTGGCGGATGATGAGCGCCTTCGGTTGGAAGAGACACTCCATAAGAAGGATGAGTTGGAGAGGAAGCGCAAAGAGAAAAAGGAACTGGAAGAGCGCCTTGCTCATGCAAGCAGCTTGCCCTCTCATTTACCTTTTTACGGGGGAACGGCACTTGGGACCGGGGGTGTCGTATGGATGATTTCGAACGAACAGTGGATAGCGGGGGCGGTGCTTGCGATATTGACGGCGGGGTTTGCCTTTTCTATACTACGTTCCGGGCGAGGAACTCAATTGGATCAGTTGAAAAAAGAACTGGCTTCCCTCACAGAGGAGCTGCGTCAAGTAAACGGTGCCGGGATAGAAGGTGCCGAGAAGGCCAAACTAATTTTGCAGGAAGATGATCGAACCCGTGAGTCCGAAGTGGTTGTGAAAGATCGGTTAGCGCAAAGTGAGAGAGCGTTTGACGAGGCCGTGGAACAGACGGAGGCGGTCAGGCAGCAATTGAAAAGTATAGACAGGAAAATTGGTGAATGGTGTGCCGCTTATCATTTTCCGGGGAAACTTGGCCCGGAACAGCTGTCTGAAACCTTTGAAAGGGTGGAGGAAGCGAAGACGCGTATTCGCAGACGGAGAAGGGCGGACGAGATAGGCCAATCCATTGAAATTGAACTGGAAAAACGAGAGAATAAAATCAGGAATATGTGCAGGGTATTCGGGATTGATTATGAAAATAGCGCTTCAGCGGTAAGCCGAATGGCCGAACGTATTGAAGAACAGGAAGATTTGCAGTATAAGAAGGAGCACCTTCACGAGAATTCGCACGAATATAAAAGGCGAATTGGGTCCTTGAAAGAAAAGATACAACGTTATCAAAGAGAATGTAATGATTTAATGCGGCAAGCGGAAACTGAAAGTGAAGAGGCCTATCGCCGAAAAGGAAAAGCATGGCAGGAGAGCCGCAGCCTTCTGAAAGAGATTACGGCGTTACAAGCTAAAATAGAAACGTTGATTCCAGAAGAGGCGGAACGGAAGCAAACCATTGAAGCTGTTTTCCAGTCGGAAGGGCGCGAGGAGGACGAAATCAGCCGCTGTGAAAAAGAAGTGAAGGAGCTTGAATCACAGGAACAGTCACTTTTTGAAAGGCGGGCCGCCCTCAATGAACAGAAGAAACAACTTGAAGAAGGCGGTACCTATTCGGAATTATTGCATGAATTGGAGCGCAAAAAGGACCATTTCCGCAACGAAACGAGGAAGTGGGCAGTTTACCGTACAGCGGAACATTTGTTACAAATGGCAAAAGAACGGTATCGCGACAAACGATTGCCGAAGGTGGTCGAGACTGCGTCCAAATTTTTTGTTTTAATGACGGACGGACGTTATTCAGCGGTCTTTGCTCCGAAAGACGAAGGGTTTGTTGTTGAACGAATGGATGGAGTAAGGTTTTTGCCAAGTCAGCTGAGCAGGGGAACCGCCGAGCAGTTATATCTGGCCTTGCGTTTAGCTCTGGCCCGGATTTATCAGTCGCCATCCCCGTATCCGTTGATCATGGATGACATTCTTGTCAATTTTGATTCGTTTCGCACCAAAAAAGCGGTTGAAGCTGTGCGGGAAGCGGCGCATCACCATCAAATTCTTTTATTTACCTGCCATGCTCATTTATTGGAACATTTCCCGGATAACATGATAGTCCCGATTGAACAAACTACACTATCTGCACAGTAAATGGATTTAGAATGATTAACCCGGCAGCCAGGAGAACGGAGGGTTTGAATGAGTGATAATTGGGAGCATTATCAGAATGTGAAAGAACAATTTATTCAAAGCATCGCAAAAAATATGAGGCTTTATGGGATCACCCCATCAGTAGGGCGCCTTTTTGGCATTTTATTTTTTTCTGATGAACCAATGACCCTGGACGACATGCGGGATGAGCTCGGCATGAGCAAAACCAGCATGAGTACCGGGGTACGCGCCCTTCTGGATATGAAGATGGTGGAGCCGGTCTTTCGCCGAGGCGTCCGCAAAGATTTATATCAAACGGAAGATGACTGGTACAAATCGTTCGCTGCCCTGTTTTCAAGGCAGTGGAAAGAGGCGACACAAACCAACATTGAAGAAATGACAGAGGCAAAAGACAAACTTCGGGATATCCAGAAGAAGACCGAGGATAAAGAAATATTAAGCAAAATTGACGGAGATCTCGAGCGTCTTGAATATGCAAGGGACTACTATGAGTGGCTTCTGCGGTTTATAACCATCGTTGAGACAGGCGAAATCTTCAAATATGTCCCGAAAAATCCGGACGGGAAAAAGTAAACAAGCTATTGAACAGAAATGAGCTCTGAGGGCCTCTTTAAAAGTTATCCTTTCGGAGTTACGGAATCAGCGTGCTATAATGAATGTGAAACACTGAGGAAAAAGGGTCTACGGGGTTCGGGGTGAATGATAAATGACAAGAAATCATACCGAAAAGCCTGTTTTGTTGTTCGACGGAGTCTGCAATTTGTGTAACGGTCTTGTTGCTTTCATTATCAAACGGGATCCGAATGCGAAATTTTTTTTTGCTTCGCTGCAATCCGAGGCGGGCCAGGAGCTTTTACAGCAGAATGGATTGTCTGCCCGAGATTTTGATAGTGTCGTTTATCTCCATGATCAGAAGGTCTACACTAAATCTACCGCCGCCTTAAATATTTTGAAAACATTGGGCGGGTTCTGGCGATGGTTTTACGTTTTCGTTATTGTTCCAAAACCCATCCGTGATGCTTTGTACCGCTGGATTGCCCGTAATCGTTATAAATGGTTCGGGAAAAGGAATCAATGTATGGTGCCGACCCCTGAATTGAAAAATAGATTTCTTGATTAAATAAGAGGTCATAAGAAGGCGAAGCTCATGAAACATCGAAAACCGCAAGATATTCCGCACAGTTCCTTCTTTGGGCGTTGGCGCATTGGAGAGGATTTTTTTGAACGACATGATTTTCACAGCGGAAACGGTGAATCCTTGGAAGGGTTGGTAGATGATTTTTCCGTATATCATCGAAAAGATTTCCTGCCAGAACGCCTTCATCCCGAGGTGGTTGCTTTTTATGAGGACACCCTGCGGTATGATTTGTACGCAGATGTTCGCTGGCCCGGCATATTTCGTTTCTTGTCACCACTCTATAAATGGTTCAGCAAAAGGATTGGCCAGATTAACTTACCTTTGAATCATGAAAAAGAAGGGCAAATGTTCAGTCGCATCCTTCCCTTGGATAGTGAAAAAGACGGAAGGCCGCGAGTTCGGGCGTGGATTAGGACCAACGATCAAAAGGAAACAATTTTCGTTGCCGCTTATTCCTTGCACACGTTCCATGAGGAAACCTATATGAACATTGCTTTGCCGTTGCCATTTGGGAATATGACCGGGGTTTTGCGGCTTGCCCATTCAGACTCGAACAGCCTTGTAAAAGACGGCTTGCAACTGACGAGCTTACCTCGACGGAACGGACGTGGAGATGAGGGCATTTATTATCATACAAGGTGGTTTTCTTTTCGTCTTCCCATTCAGGAGCATTTTCTCGTGTGGTACTCGGATGAACGAAAAGGACTCCGGGCTTCTCATAAAATGTGGATGTTCGGTCTTCTTTTTCTAACCATTGATTATGAGATTTTCAGGAAAACCATGTAGCTAGTAAGGTCACATTGCTATATACCCCCGCCCGGCGGAGGCCGCTTTGATCTAATCTTTTCGATTTCAATGTCTTCGTCTGTCACTTGTTTTCTCGTTCTTCGGTCTACCCTATGTCTTTTGGGCTTCCTGTACTTCTGAGCTACCAAAATCGACAAGCCCACAATGATAATGATTGAAAAAATAATCGACCACACGCTATCACCTCCCGAAAACAAATTTAGAAGCTCCTTTCTCATTATAACTGAATGCCGAAAACATCTTCAAATCCGGCAAACCCAGCTTCCGTCACATTAACGGCACGGCTGGCTGGAACCCTTTCAATCCATTCAAGATTCAACAATTGCACAGTCAACCCGCTTCCAAGGGCGCCTGCCAGGTGGTGTTGTCTTTCACTCCAATCGAGACAGGCCCGGGAAAAGACCCGGCGTTTCTTGCGAAGTTGTGTCAAATTCAAGCCGAAGTCGGTAAAGAAAGATTCCCCGCGAGTTGTCACTGTATATTCCTTCTCTTTTTTCTCAATGTAATCCGCTTCAAGCAGTGCCCGGGTTAATTTCACCCCCAAATCTCCTGCCAGATGGTCATAACAGGTTCTTCCTGAGCGCAAAGCCTTCATTTGTGAGGATTGCTTGAATGAACGGATTTCAGGTGGACGAGACAAGGAAAGGAAGGACTCCAGAACTTCAGCGATTTCTTTGCCTGCCATACGGTAGTAGCGATGGCGTCCATGTTTCTCCACTATCACCCATTCTGCTTTTGCCAGTTTCGACAAGTGAAAACTTGCGGTTTGTGGCTGGATTCCGGCCATATAGGCCAATTCAGTTGCCGTGTGGAATCGATCGTCCATTAAAGCCGTCAGCATTGCCGCTCGGGATGAGTCTCCCAGAAGAGAAGCTGCCTCAGCTACGTTCGGGTTGGGTTGCAATTTTATCACCTCTCGTTTTGTAATCCATATTTCGATCATAATGGAAGTTTCTAACGTTTACAATAGAAATGATCTTAAAAAGTGAGAGGGGAACAAAGAAATGAACCAATCGATCCGAGAAATTCATCCCAGCATTTTGTATTATGGTACGCCGGTAGTCTTGTTGAACACCTTGAACGAAGATGAATCAACTAACATTACGCCGATGTCTTCTTCGTGGGCACTTGGAAATTGTCTTGTATTGGGACTCGGCATGAACGGCAAAGCCGTGGAAAACCTGCAAAGGCATCCCGAATGCGTAGTAAATATTCCGAGTCCCGACCTATGGAGAGAAGTTGAGGCGTTGGCGCCATTTACGGGAAAGAATCCAGTGCCGGAAGACAAAATTGAAAAAGGATTCAGCTATGAAAAAGACAAATACGGGGCGGCGAATTTCACTCCTATTCTGTCGAAGAGTGTTCGCCCCACAAGAATCAGGGAGTGCCCGTTGCAAATCGAGGCTGAGGTGCAGCATATTCGGGTTCCGGAATATCTTCCCTTTTTCGCGGTGGTAGAGGTTCAGGCTGTTCATGTTCATGCTCATCATAACATTCTGCTCGATGACAGGCATGTTGATCCCGCTAAATGGAGCCCGTTGATCTATAATTTCCGACATTATTTCGGCCTTGGTGAAGAACTGGGCAAGACATTTCGTTCGGAAACCTGACATTCACAGCTGTTGCCGGTTGAATACAAGTATGATAGATTGAAAGCAAAGCAAAAACGGGGAGCCGGAAAGTCCGGCTGAGAGGGCACCGCGAGGAAGGTGCTGACCCGAAAACCTGATCTGGATAATGCCAGCGGAGGGACGATAGCGAGCCTGCTCTATTTTTATTTGTGGGCAGGAGAATGTCTACGTAGCCAATCCGGTCAGGGTTGGTTTTTTGTTTTGCGAAAATATAAGGAGGTTGGAAATGATGGGGAATGCTAATGTCAGTCTTCAAGTGATTCCAAGAGCAACAGGGGACAGGTCTGATTTGTACGGGATCGTGGATGAGGCAATCAAGGTGATCCAGCAATCCGGTGTGAAGTATGAAGTCGGTCCGATGGAAACGACGCTGGAGGGCGATTATGACGAGTTGATGGAGATTGTGAAAAAGGCACAAGAGGCAGTTGTGGCTGCAGGGAGCCAGCGAGTGATGACGGTTGTTAAGATTGATTATTGCCCTGACGGGGTGACGATGGAAGAAAAAGTAGGAAAGTATCGTGCCTAAACGTTTGAAAAATAGTTTCCCGTCGATCAGTTTGGCGATCGTGATTTTGGTCGTCTGGGAATTGGTTGTGCGGATAGGAAACATCGAAACGTGGATTCTGCCGGCCCCAACAGAAGTTATTGTGGCACTGGGGGAAAATGCGCAATTGATTTTGCATCATATGTGGCCGACCCTTGTGGAAACCCTTTTCGGTCTTATTGCCGGGGCAGCTACAGCGTTATTGCTTGCGATTTTAATTGAATTGTTTCCATTGCTTAGAAAGGCGCTCTATCCACTTTTGGTCGGCACGCAAACTGTTCCTATTGTGGCTATCGCCCCCTTATTTATTATTTGGTTTGGCTATGGTTTTCTCCCGAAGATTCTCATTGTTGTACTTGTTACCTTCTTCCCGATTGCAGTAAGTGTGGTCGAAGGCCTTCAATCGACCGACCGGGATATGGTGAGATTGCTTGTGTCTATGGGAGCGGGGCGATGGCGGATCTTCCGAACCGTTCGTTTTCCGCATGCTTTGCCGTATTTATTTTCCGGGCTGAAGATTGCTGCTACATATAGTGTATTAGGAGCTGTTGTAGCCGAGTGGCTTGGAGCCCAGAGCGGTTTAGGAGTGTTTCTCGTTCGGGCACAACATGCGTTTGCGGCCGACAAGGTTTTTGCGGCGATTCTCGTCATTACTTTTTGGAGTATTGTTTTGTTTGTGGCGGTGCAGGCAGCGGCGAGGTTCTCGGCACCGTGGGTTTATATTCGTGAAGAATCATCATCGAAGGAGTTGGATAAAGAATGAAATTCAAAATATGGATTTTCTGTTTGTTAAGCGTTGCTCTGTTGGCCGCCTGTGGTTCTCAGCCATCTGCCGGCAGTCAGTCGGATCAGCAGCAAAAAAAGAAAAAGGTCACCATTATGTTGGATTGGGTGCCGAATACGAACCATACCGGTTTATATGTGGCGAAGGAAAAAGGTTATTTTTCAAATGCAGGATTGAAGGTCGACATTGTTACCCCCGGCAAATCTTCGGCAATTAAAATTGTCGGCGCGGGCAAAGCTGAGTTTGGCATCAGTTCGGAGGAATACATTACGCAGGCGCGGGTCTCCGGGATTCCGGTTATTTCGATCGCGGCGATTTTACAGCATAATACGTCGGGGTTCGCATCTCCGAAGAAGAAACATATTACCCAGCCCAAAGATTTAATCGGCAAGACCTATGGGGGATGGGGAACGCCTATGGAAAACGCCTTCATCAAGACAGTACTGAAGGCAGACGGTGTGAAGGTGGGAAACGTTGAGGATCAAGTCAATATCGTCAACATCGGCAAAGCAGATTTTTTCACAGCGACCAAGCGGGACATCGACTTTTCATGGGTTTATTACGGATGGACCGGTGTTGAAGCGGAACTGCGGGATTATCCGATCAATATGATCTATCTGAAGGATTTAAGTCCTGTGCTGGACTATTACACCCCGACGATCATCACGAGTGAGCAGATGGCTGCGGAGCATCCTGAAACGGTGAAGAAGTTTATGAACGCTGTTTCGAAAGGTTATCGATTCGCAATTGACCAACCTGAAGAAGCTGCTGATATTTTGATAGAAGCAGCGCCTGAATCCGACCCGGAATTGATTCGTGCCTCGCAAAAGTGGATGAGCCCGCGTTATCAGGCTGATGCCGAACAATGGGGAATTCAAAAGCAAGAGGTATGGACGAATTTCACGGATTGGATGTTTGACCACAAGTTGATTGAGAAGAAAATGAAGGTGGATGAGGCCTTCACTAACAAATTTTTGCCGGAGAAATAAGATGAATCTCGAAGTGAAAAATATAAAAAAAACCTATGGATCCGGCGAACGGATTCTGCCTGCTTTGGAACAAATAAATCTGAATGTGAAGGAAGGGGAATTCGTCAGTGTAATCGGGCCGAGTGGCTGCGGAAAAAGTACGATTTTCAACATTGTCAGTGGTTTGGATCATCCGGACGAAGGACAGATATTAATTGATGGTCTGGATGTGACCGGGCAAACCGGTCATATCAGCTACATGATGCAGAAAGATCTTCTTTTGCCGTGGCGAACGGTGTTGGATAATGCTATCCTGGCGGCCGAGGTTCAGGGAGAATCACGAAAGGCGGCACGCGCTCGTGCCTATGAATTACTTCCTGCCTTCGGGCTCGAACAGTTTGCCAGGGAATATCCGGTGAAGCTTTCAGGTGGAATGCGGCAACGCGCGGCTTTATTGCGAACAGTGATGGCCAATCAGGATATTTGGTTGCTTGATGAACCGTTCGGTGCGCTTGATGCGATGACCCGTGATCGTATGCAGGAATGGTTATTGGAGGTCTGCAGACAGTTTCGGCCTGTGGTCTTGTTTATCACTCACAGCATCGAAGAAGCAGTATATCTTTCAGATCGAGTGTACGTTCTGTCGGACCGTCCTGCCCGGATCAAAGATGAGATTACTATAGATCTGGCTCGTCCGCGCCATCGGGATATGGTTACACAGGATCGATTTTTGCATTTCAAGGACCTGTTGTTGCAAGAACTTTATCAGCAAAGGTAGATTTTTTTCACATTTGGATTACAATGTAGTTAAGAGAAAAGATTCAGTGTAAATGGGGTGAACACTGTGAGGAAGCTGACATTGGAAGAGATTGACGAACAAATCGAATCCAAACGTGAGGAATTGCGGCAACTCGACCGGAAATATCGTTCCCAACATCCACGCCCGAAAAGAAAACGTCTTCGTTCGCGTGACGAACAGATTGCTTTAAATAAGGTGACGCGCAATAGTTGGTTAAAAGCTGTTGAGTCCGGGAAAATCCGATACGAAGGAAAGCAGAAGATCTATTATGATTTCGATTGAGGAAG
>DASVCO010000175.1:0-37663 GCA_036381575.1 Caryophanales bacterium | reverse complement strand
TTTTGAAGGTGCAAGGCCTTCTTGACAACAAAGCAGCCAAAAGTCCGGTGATGATGGCGAAGAGGTTCCACCCGTTCCCATGCCGAACACGGAAGTTAAGCTCTTCAGCGCCGATGGTAATGGGGCATCCGCCCTGTGAGCTTAGGACGTCGCCGGGCCTACATAACATGAAAGACGAAATGAACTTAGCGTTCATTTCGTCTTTTTTTATATGACAAACACGGGATAAGCGTCTTGAACATAGAATAGCAGAAATTAAGAAATCTCGGTTTAAAATTCAATAAATTGGTGAGACTAATAGACGGAGGTGGAGTCGATGGAAAAAACGGTCGCTTCCCGAAATGCGGGGGAAATGTGTCTGATTTGCGAGGAGAAAAAGGAAACGGGCATTCATATTTGTCATCAGTTTATTTGTGAGTCCTGTGAACAGGAGTTGGTCAATACGGACACCGGGGATGCCTCTTACCTTTATTATTTGCGCAAACTGCGAAATCTTTGCGCGGGCGAGTACGCCGCCGGGGAAAACTAGTTTCAAAGAAACGGAGCGGGCCAATGGGCCGGCTCTTTTTTGATTTTCATTGAAAAAATGAAGAAAGCCGGCGCATGTGATAAAATTAGGGTAGCATTTTCAAAAAGAGGACTTTAAGATGAATCAAGCCCACACACCGTTGTATGATGCACTTATCCAGCATGCCCATGATCGGCCGTTGTCTTTCCACGTTCCCGGACATAAAAACGGAACAGTTTTTCCTGAAACAGGAGGGGATTTCTTTCAATCAATCCTTCCCATCGACTTGACGGAATTGGCCGGTTTGGATGATTTACATGGACCGGGGGACGTCATTTGCGAAGCGCAAAGGTTGCTTTCCGCCCTTTACGGTACGGAGGCAAGCCGCTTTCTTGTTGGAGGGTCCACCATCGGGAATTTGGCCATGATTCAATCTGTCTGCCGTTCCGGCGATATTGTGCTGGTTCAGCGGAACAGCCATAAATCGATAATGAACGGAATAAAATTGGTTGGAGCTCGCCCGGTTTTTTTGGGTCCCGAGGTTGATATGGAAAGCGGACTGGCAACAGCCCCATCGTTGAATACTGTCCGGGATGCTCTTGCGGCATATCCCGAGGCCAGGGCTCTTATTTTAACAAATCCGAATTACTACGGCATGTCAGTCGATCTGCAACCTTTGATAAACAAAGCTCATCGATACGAAATGCCCGTGTTGGTGGACGAAGCACATGGAGCTCATTTTGCGCTCGGGCCGCCGTTTCCGGAGACTGCTTTGCAAAACGGGGCTGATGCGGTTGTTCAATCCGCACATAAGACCCTTCCCGCTATGACAATGGGAGCTTTTCTTCATGTACAGGGGTCGCGGATCAACCGGGAAACCTTAGACGAAGCGCTTGGGATTTTACAGTCCAGCAGTCCTTCATATCCTATCATGGCGTCACTTGATCTGGCCCGTTATTACATGGCCCAATTAACAAAGGCAGATCTTTGTACTATTTATGGGGACATCGAACGTATCCGTAACAAACTCAACCGGTTTTCATTTTTCTCGTTACTTTCGTGCGATTCCGAGGCTTACACGGGGCTAGACCCGTTGAAGATAACGTTACAAATGCAGTGTTCACTAACGGGATTTGCTTTTGCGAAACGGCTTGAAAAGCAAGGGATCTATCCCGAACTGGCCGGGCCTGACCATGTTCTCTTCGTTATGCCGCTGGCTCGTTTTCAGGAAGACGACAGACTGATCAGAGCCATGGAGATGGCCTCTACAGGAGTCAAATCAACCCGGGAAAAAGCATCCCTTCATTTGCCGGAAATCCCGCCTCTTTCCTATCCGCTTGGTTGGACTGGGAGAAAGACAAAGCGAAAAGTCCCTTTGAAGGAGGCGGAGGGCAAGGTTGCTGGCGAAGAAATCGTTCCTTATCCTCCTGGAGTGCCTTTGGTCCTCCCCGGTGAGAAAATAACAGCTTCCCAAATCGAGGCTGTTCAACAATGGCATGATTCGGGAGGACATTTTCAATCCGGAGGGGACATACCTTCCGAAGGAATGAGCGTAGTTGATGAAGAACAACGTGGATAATGGGTATCACCAATAAGTAACTTGTAAAAAAACAGATTGCGAAGGTAAGGAGAATCGATGTGAACGGATTGTTTGTCACGTTTGAAGGGCCGGACGGGTCGGGGAAGTCAACCCAAATTGAAAAACTGGCCGGTTATTTGGAAAAGAAGAAGCTTCCGTATCTATGGACGCATGAACCGGGTGGAACAGCAATAAGCAATAAAATTCGTACGTTGTTGTTGGATCCTGATCATCAGGAGATGGAAAGTGAGACGGAAATTCTTCTGTATGCGGCCTCCCGAGCCCAGCATGTCCGGGAGAAAATCATGCCTGCTCTCGAACAGGGCAAGATCGTGTTATGCGACCGTTTCGCCGATGCTTCTATAGCTTATCAAGGATACGGCCTTGGCCAGAATGTTGAGAAGGTACGAGAGATTAATCATTTTGCGACCGGCGGTTTGGTCCCGGACCGCAGTTATTTTCTTGATCTTTCCCCTGAAGCAGGCCGGCAGAGAATGTTGAATCGAAGCGAGCTCGACCGGATTGAGCAGAAACAATTGGCTTATCATGAGAGGGTCCGCCGGGCTTTCCGTCTTTTATATGAAGAAAATCGAAAGAGGATTTGTTTGTTGAACGGCGAAGAAGAAAAAGAAACCCTGTTTTCGAAAATCCAATCGGATTTTACACAATTATGGATTCGGCATCAAAAGGAAAGTGAGGTGTAAATCCCTGTGAAGCTGATAATGGCCGTTGTTCAGGATACAGACAGCAACCGCCTGGCAAATGCGTTGACCGAAATGAACTTTCAATCCACGAAGTTGGCTAGCACGGGCGGCTTTTTGAGAGCAGGAAACACAACATTCTTGATCGGGACAGAGGATTATCGCGTAGATAAAGCTATTGAAGTCATCAAGAACAATTGCAAGAGCCGTGATCAATTGATGTCTCCGGGCGCTCCGATAGGCGGGAACGCCAATACTTACATTCCGAACCCTGTTGAAGTGGAAGTTGGAGGAGCTACTGTCTTTGTCCTCCCAGTTGATCGTTTTGAACAATTTTAGAGGGGGTGGGGTTAATGAAAATTACTCAGGAACTGCGTTCGAAACATGAGGCACCTCGCCCTGCCGGCCACTCATCCGCAAGGGAAAGCAGCCGTTTCTCCGGTCTTGTAAAGGAAGGGCAGGCCCGGGTTCAAATGGAAGGATTGGACCTCCTGTACGCTGATATTGAAAAACAGGCTGACCGTGTTATACGGTCGCGGACCATTGCCGATTTCATTCGCTTTAAACAGCAGGTACAGCAGTTTATGGAAGAAGCAGTTGGTTCGGGTTTGGAACTTCGGAAGTCGCGGGAATGGCCACGCGGAGGCGGCAACAGAAAACTGGCAACCGTTCAAAAGATTGATGAGAAATTGGTTGAGATGACGGAACAATTTCTGGATCAAAAACAGCCTGCGGTGAATTTGCTTGCGCAAATCGGCGAAATCCAAGGTTTATTGATTAATTTATATCGTTGAAAGCGTGTGGAATCATGAGTTGGGAAACCTTACAATCCAAACAACCAAATGCCGTGAAAATATTGACGAACAGTTTCACCAGAGATCGCCTGGCACATGCCTACTTATTTGAAGGAGCCAGAGGTACCGGGAAGACTGAGGCCGCTTTTCTGTTTGCGAAAAGTTACTTTTGTCAGGACCGGGAAGGTGCTGAACCATGTGGCGTCTGCTCTAATTGCCGGCGCATCGATTCGGGAAATCATCCTGATGTCCACGTGATTGAACCCGACGGCTTGTCGATCAAAAAGGGACAAATCACCGGTCTGATCAAGGAATTTTCTTATCGGGGCCTGGAATCGAGAAGAAAGGTTTATATATTGCAGCATGCCGATAGAATGACGACCCAGGCGGCTAACAGTTTATTGAAGTTCCTTGAGGAGCCCGGTGAGATGACAGCGGCGATTCTCCTAACCGAACAGGCTCAACAAATGCTGCCCACCATTATCTCGCGTTGCCAAATGCTGTCATTTTCAGCGCTTACACCAAAGGTTCTGGAAGAAGAACTTTCTACTCAAACACCTGAGGCAGTCAGAAAGGCCGCTGCCGCTTTGACAAATGATGTGGAACAGGCGAAAGCCTTGTGCAGCGAGGAGTGGTTTGCACAAGCCCGAACAATGGTGGTACAATTAACGGAAGAGTTGCGTCGGCATCCTTATGAATCTTTTCTTTTTTTGGAAGATAAATGGCACCCTCATTTTCATGATAAATCTCTGAGTGAGCGCGGACTTGATTTTCTTCTATTATGGTATCGTGACGTGATGCTTATACAACTCGGCCAGTCTGAAGATATCATCTTTGTCGATCAGAGGCAGAGATTGGAGGAGGAAGGGCTAAATACATCCGGCAAGAAAGCCTGGCAGCAAATGACGGCTGTTCTGGAGGCAAGGCGGCGTCTTGATGCGAACGTCAGCCCGCAATCCGTTATGGAGCAATTAGTTTGGAAATTACAGGAGGGATCGACACATGCATATGTATGATGTGATCGGTATCCGATTTAAAAAGGCGGGGAAGATTTATTACTTTGACCCCGGCCATTTACAAATGGTTTGTGGCGATTATGCCATAGTCGAAACGGCAAGAGGCGTGGAATACGGCAAGGTCGTTATTGAAAAGAGACAGGTTGAGGAAAACGATGTTGTCCTGCCTCTCAAGAAAGTGATTCGCGTTGCTTCGAAAAAGGATAAGATGCAGGTCGAGGAGAATAGAGCGGCAGCTTCGGAAGCCTTTAATATTTGCCTGCAGAAAATCGAAGAACACGACTTGAAAATGAAGCTGGTCGATGCAGAGTATACATTTGATCGGAATAAGATGATTTTCTACTTTACGGCAGACGGACGTGTTGATTTCAGGGAGCTTGTCAAAAATCTGGCTTCCGTGTTCCGGACGAGAATCGAATTGCGGCAAATCGGTGTCCGTGACGAAGCCAAATTGCTTGGCGGCATCGGGCCTTGTGGCCGCCTGTTATGTTGTTCGACTTTTCTGGGTGATTTCGAACCCGTGTCGATCAAGATGGCCAAAGACCAGAATCTTTCCCTTAACCCGGCGAAAATTTCCGGGGTATGCGGACGGTTGATGTGCTGCCTGAAATATGAAAACGATGAGTATGAGACGGCGAAAAAGGAATTGCCGGACATCGGGGAAACCATCGAAACATCATATGGACGCGGTCGGATAGCCGGTTTGAATCTGCTTGAACGTCTCGTCCAAGTTAAGCTCATTGAGCAAGACAACGTTGTGGAATACACACTGGATGAGTTGATTCAAGAGGGAGCCCTCTCTACTTAAGCCGCGGAAAGCCTGAGGTGGAGCACGTGGAGAAGAAAGATATATTTTCGCAGGTGAGCGTGATGGAGGAGCAAATCGGGCATTTGTACAAGGAGCTCGGAGATCTTAAGGTGGAGTTGGCGTCGCTTCTTGAGGAAAATCAAAGGCTTGTCATGGAAAACCGTCACTTACGCCGACGTCTCGGCACGATTCATGAGGAGCCGGAGAAGGAACAGGCTGCCTCTCCAAATGTCGGGGAAGGTTACGATAATCTCGCTCGGCTGTACCAGGAAGGCTTTCATGTTTGCAACTTGCATTACGGCAGCATTCGCAAGGAAGGAGACTGCCTGTTTTGCCTTTCCTTTTTAAATAAGAAATAACCGATTTCCCTTCCGTGAAGGAAGGGTTTTTTCTATAGAAGGGTTAGAGCTATGGACTTACACAAAGACGAACGATTGGATTATCTGTTTTTTGATCAAGAATTGAAAATCATCCAGAGCTCGCGTTTGTTTTCTTTCTCGCTTGATTCCTTATTATTGGCGGCCTTTGTTTATGTCCCCATTCAAAAAGGAAGGCTGGTTGATCTTTGCTCGGGAAACGGAGCCATCCCGCTTATGCTTTCACGGCGAACCAGGGGCGATATTTTCGGGATCGAGCTTCAAGCAGAAGTGAATGAAATGGCAAGGAGAAGCGTGAATTTGAATGGGCTGGGAGAACGCGTTAAGCTCATTCAAGCTGACCTGAAAGAAGCTCCGGAGAGGCTGGGGCATGAGTCGTTTGATGTAGTGACTTGTAATCCGCCGTATTTTTCAGGTTCGGCAGAAAACGAGATGAAAGAAAATGAAAGGGTGGCGGCGGCCCGCCATGAATTATATACAACTCTTGAAGATGTGGTATCCGTGAGTGGGAGAATGTTGAAACAAGGGGGCAAGGCAGCGTTCGTGTATCCGGTCGAAGGGGTGTTTGATCTAATGATGCTTATGAGGTCGAATCGGCTTGAACCGAAACGGGCTTTGTGGGTTTATCCGAAAGCCGGCCGAGAGGCGAACCGTGTGGTGATCGAAGGAAAGAAGGATGCGAAGCCCGGGATCCGTGTGTTGCCGCCGCTGATTGTTTATAATGAAGATAATCGGTATACGGAGGAGCTGCGGGAATTTTGCGATATTACGTCTACACTTTAAGATGTAAGGATGGTACATACTATACCGGCTATACGAATGACTTGCCGAAAAGAATCGAGGCTCACCAAAATGGCAAGGCTGCAAAATATACACGCGGACGCGGGCCCGTGGAGCTTGTTCGGGTACGTGAATATGAGACGAAAACGGATGCGATGAAAGCGGAATACCGCTTCAAGAGGTTGAAACGGTGTGATAAGGAAGCGTTGATTCGGGAAGACGGCGTGGCTTATACAGGAGGAAATGATGATGTGGACGCAGCAAAGCTATCGTAATGAATGGGAATCGGGTACGCTTTATGTTGTGCCGACACCAATAGGCAATTTGGAAGACATGACGTTTCGGGCCCTCCGAATTCTAAAAGAAGCGGATCTGATTGCCGCTGAAGACACGAGAAATACAAAGAAATTATGCAGCCATTTTGAAATAGATACGCCCCTTGTTAGTTACCACGAACATAATAAAGAACACAGCGGTGAAAAAATGATTGCTGAGCTGCAAGCTGGAAAGACAGTCGCTCTGGTGAGTGATGCAGGTATGCCGGCGATTTCCGATCCTGGCCGGGATCTTGTAAGGGCCTGTGTCGAACGGCGGTTACCCGTTGTTCCGTTACCAGGCGCCAACGCGGGTCTAACAGCGTTGGTCGCTTCAGGCCTCGATACGGAGAGCTTTTTGTTCTACGGCTTTTTGCCGCGGGGGAAGAAGGAGAAGAAGCAACAGTTGGAGGAGTTAAAGAATGTCACGGCAACGCTTATTTTCTATGAAGCCCCTCATCGAATGAAGGAAACGGCGGCTGCGATAGCCGAAGAGTTCGGGGATCGGAAGGTATGCGTTGCCAGGGAATTGACGAAAGCTTTTGAGGAATGGGGACGCGGTGAACTTTCCGCAATAGGTCAATGGTTAAACGAGGCGACCTTGAAGGGTGAATTTTGCCTTGTTGTTGAGGGATCGGCCGGGGATAAGAAGGTTGAAGAACAAGCGTGGTGGGCTGAGTTAACTTTGCAAGAGCATGTCCGCCATTATGTTGAAATCCGGAATATGGCAGCCAAGGAGGCTGTCAAAAGGGCAGCGAAAGAACGGGGTATTCCGAAACGTGAAGCGTACAGCGCGTATCATGTTGAGAAATAAAAGAACCCTGCGTGGAGGCAGGGTTCAGAGGGTTATTCCGCTTTTACAAGATAGTCTTTAAGCTCGTCCAGAATTTGTTCGGCGCCTTCTTTGCTCAGCACCAATTTTCCGTTTGCCAACATGAGGTTATCGTCTGAAACTTCCCCGGTGACCTGGCATGTCATGCTCGCTTTGTATTTCTTCAAGACAATGCGGTCGTCGTCGACGTAGATCTCGAGGGCATCTTTTTCGTTGATGCCGAGTGTCCGGCGCAATTCGATCGGAATAACTACGCGGCCGAGCTCGTCAACCTTCCTTACAATACCTGTTGATTTCATAACGTTCTTCCTCCCCAAAAGTTTTATCCTGAATAAGAAGCGTCAGGATTCGACAATGCCTTGTCTATTCTCAATGGTACCAGTGTTTCCCAAAGGCGTCAATCATTTTCTTTTGAAATTTTTAAATTTCTTTCCAATGACAGGCCTACCTTGGTGTTAGCCTTTTCGTCAAAGAAACTACCGGATTTCTTCCGGTGGAAGTCGACAAATTCCGACAGGAAACACTCGCCGTGATTATCTATAGAATATCGTAAGGGAAATGGAATTATTGACCGTCCTTGACATTCATTTGCTTGATTCGGTATAGTTTGATGAAGAATAATGGGGCAGTCCCCGGTGGGGCGCCGTTCAACAAGACTCATCGAATAGCTGGTGTTGAACTTAAATTTCCTATGGTTCGGCCTTATATGAGCTGTTAAGCGAAGAAGTTCATTTAATGAAGCATAAATATAAAAGGAGGAACGACTGTGGCGAAGGAGAAAACCTTTTACATTACGACACCTATTTACTATCCGAGCGGGAAATTACATATCGGAAACGTTTATACGACGGTAGCTGCAGATACAATGGCCCGTTATAAGCGGATGCGCGGTTATGATGTCATGTATCTCACCGGAACAGATGAACATGGCCAGAAAATCCAGAAAAAGGCGGAAAAAGCAGGTGTGGCTCCGAAGGAATATGTGGATGAAATTGTAGCAGGGATACAAGATCTATGGAAGAAACTCGACATTTCCAATGATGATTTCATTCGTACAACGGAGACACGCCACAAGAAGGTTGTTGAAAAGATCTTTCAGCAGCTTCTTGACCAAGGCGATATCTATCTTGATGAATATGAAGGCTGGTATTGCCGCGATGATGAAGCGTTTTTCACCGAGCGCCAGCTTGTTGACGGCAAGTGTCCGGATTGCGGCCGTGATGTTGAAAAAGTGAAAGAAGAATCGTATTTCTTTAAACTAAGCAAGTATACAGACAGGTTACTCAAGTATTATGAAGATCATCCTGAGTTTGTTCAGCCCGTATCGCGAAAGAATGAGATGGTCAACAATTTCATCAAACCGGGACTAGGCGATCTTTCTGTATCAAGGGCTTCTGTCGAATGGGGGATTTCGGTCCCCAGTGATCCCAAACATGTCATTTATGTTTGGATTGATGCGTTGTCGAATTATATCACGGCACTCGGGTATGGGACGGATGACGATGGCAATTTCCAAAAATATTGGCCCGCGGACGTACAGCTCGTCGGGAAAGATATCATTCGTTTTCACATCATTTATTGGCCGATTATGCTGATGGCACTCGGTTTGCCGTTGCCGAAGAAAATATTTGGGCATGGCTGGATTCTTATGAAAGACGGCAAAATGTCGAAGTCAAAAGGCAATGTCATTTACCCGCTAATGCTCTCCGACCGTTATGGGTTGGATGCATTGCGTTATTACCTGCTGCGGGAAGTACCGTTCGGGGATGACGGCGTGTTTACACCAGAAGGTTTCGTAGAACGTGTAAATTACGATTTGGCCAATGATCTTGGGAACTTGTTAAACCGAACGGTGGCGATGATCGATCAATATTTTGACGGTGAAATTCCTGCATTCAAAGGAAATGTGACGCCGTTCGACAAATCGCTTTCTGAATTTGTGGATGTTACAAAAGAAAAAGTGGAGAACGAGTTGGAAGACATGGAGTTTTCCGTAGCCCTGTCTTCAATTTGGCAGCTTGTCAGACGGACGAATAAATATATTGATGAAACGCAGCCCTGGGTGTTGGCGAAAAATGAAGATGAACGTGACAAATTGGCTTCGGTCATGGCCCATCTTGCAGAGTCCCTTCGTTTCCTTTCCATTTTTATCGCGCCTTTTCTGACGGAAACGCCGAAGAAGATTTGGCAGCAGCTCGGGATTGAGGAAGGCCAATTGACCCAGTGGCAAGATTCCATGACATTTGGAGAGATTCCGGGCGGGACCAAAGTGCGCAAAGAAGCTCCGTTGTTTCCGCGTTTGGATGTGGATAAGGAAATCGCCTATATTGTCGAGAAGATGCGGGGAACTGCACCGGCTGATCCTGTTGAGGAAGAGAAGAAACCATCAGCACCGGAGTCTGAAGAAATTACGATTGAAGACTTCGCGAAGGTGGAATTGCGCGTAGCCGAGGTGAAGCAGGCGGAGGCCGTGAAGAAAGCTGATAAGTTACTAAAGTTACAGCTTGATCTTGGTTATGAACAACGTCAGGTTGTGTCCGGGATCGCCGAGTATTACAAGCCGGAAGAATTGGAAGGCCGAAAGGTTATTTGTGTGACCAATCTGAAACCCGTGAAATTGCGCGGTGAGAGGTCGGAAGGCATGATTCTCGCCGGTGAAGAGGATGGCCGTCTGTCAATCGCCACGGTGGATGACTCCCTTCCGAATGGAGCAAAAGTCAAATAGCAGATAGGAAAATCGTCCTAGCCGGGCGATTTTTTTCGTAGTGCTTAAAGCCCGGGGTTTTCCCTTGTCATGGAAATGTAATGAAAATGTTACAGCTTTCTTTTTTGATTGAAATATAGATTATGTTACACTGACAAAGTGCGATTTGAAAAACTCGGAAGGATAAGGAATGGGAGATGGTTTTCTTCCCTCTGATGCCTGCCAATCTTTAATTTTCGGGATGGATATGTATGTTGTTTGATACCCATACGCACGTAAATATTGATCAATTCGATGAAGATCGTACAGAAGTCATCGAAAGAGCACGTGAAGCCGGTGTAAGCAAAATGGTGGTTGTCGGCTTTGATAATGAAACGATTGATGGTGCCATGGCACTTGCCGAGACTTACGATTTCATTTACGCAGCAGTCGGTTGGCACCCTGTTGATGCGATTGACGCCACGGAGAAAGACTTTCAACGGTTGGAGCAATTGGCAAGCCATCCGAAAGTTGTCGCTCTAGGGGAAATGGGTCTCGATTATCATTGGGATAAATCGCCGAAGGACATACAAATCGAGGTATTTAAGAGACAGATTGAACTTGCGAAACAGGTCCGATTGCCGATTATCATTCATAATCGAGAGGCAACGGGCGACATTATTGAGGTCCTGAAAGAACAGAATGCCGCGGAAGTTGGCGGAATCATGCATTGTTTCAGTGCAGGGCTCCAAGAAGCCAGGGAATGCCTGGACATGAATTTTTACATATCATTTGGCGGTCCGGTTACATTCAAAAATGCAAAATTACCAAAAGAAGTAGCTAAGGAAATCCCGCTGGATCGTTTACTTGTGGAAACGGACTGTCCGTTTCTGAGCCCTCATCCGTATCGGGGAAAACGGAATGAGCCGGCGAGAGTCAAGCTTGTGGCGGAGAAGATCGCCGAGTTGAAAGAAATGGACTATGAAGAGTTGGCTCAGATAACTTTCGACAATGCCCGAAGGCTGTTCGGCATTGATCAATAAACTTTGACAGAAGGCTCGCCTCGAAACGAGCCCGTTACTATTTGTTCTACACAGTTTGATGAATACATACAATCGTGTTGTCGAGAAAATGCAATTTCAATTTCTCGAGGTCCCTTGCATCATAGATAAATGGTTGGCTGTTTGAGAAAGAGCAGGCCGAAGATAAAAAAGGGGGCAGTTCATCGAACTTCTGGAGAGGAGGCGTTGTAAGAGTATGTCACCGATTGTAAACTTTTTTTCCGAACACGGAAAGAAATGGCTGATGACGGTGATTTCCTTCACGGTGCTATGCGCCGTTTTCGGTGTTCTTGCCTATGAACTTACGAAGAAACCAGTCACAGTTGTTCTTGACGGGAAAAAGCAACAAATCAGCGCACATGCGGATACGGTCGGCGAACTTTTGCGGGATCTTCATGTCGATGTTCAGAAACACGATGCCGTTAAACCAGGAATGGATGCCGAATTACAGGCCGATATGACCATCAGTTGGGTGCCTGCCGTGCAGGTCAAGGTATCTGAAAATGGAGAAATGAATTCTGTCTGGACCACAGCCGAGACCGTCGGCGATTTACTGAAAGCACGCAATATTGCCTTTGGGGGTCATGATAAACTATCCCCTTCGCCGGAAACCAAGATAACGAAAGGCATGACAGTTTCATATTTATCCGGTTTTAAAGTGGCTTTGAATGTAGCAGGAAAGAAACACACTTTATGGACAACAGCAACAGCTTCGACGACTGTCGGCGATTTTTTAAAACAGCAGAATATTGAATATGATAAGAACGATAAGGTGAAACCAGCTGTCGAAACGCCGCTGACCAATGTGAACGGGATAAAAGTCACTCGTATCAAAAAAATTACCGATGTCGTGGAAGCTCCGATTGACTACGCAGTAATTACCCGGAAGGATGATTCGGTTCCGAAAGGCGAGAAAAAGGTCCTTTCCTCCGGGGAGAAAGGCAAAATTGCGAAGACCTATGCTGTCACGATGGAAAACGGCAAAGAAGTTTCACGTAAGTTGATTAAAACCAAAACGGTCAAGGAAAGTGAAGACCGTGTCGTCGTTGTAGGCACGAAAGTGATCAGCCAACCGTCTCGCGGAGAACGCTCCTCGGCGGATTCCTCCTCAAGCGGGTCTGATAGTTCGTCAAGTGAGTCGGGAGAGTCCTCCTCCGCCTCCAAACAATTCTACGTGAGCAGTACGGCATATACGGCTAACTGCGGCGGATGTTCCGGTATTACGTCTACCGGAATCAACTTAAAGACACATCCCGATGCAAAGGTGATTGCTGTTGACCCTGATCTCATTCCCCTGGGCACCAAGGTATGGGTGCAAGGCTACGGATATGCAGTGGCAGCCGATACGGGAGGGGCGATCAACGGGCACAAAATTGACGTGTTCTTCTCCTCCAGGAGTGAAGCATACAATTGGGGAACCCGTACCGTCTTAATAAAGATTCTGGATTAATAAGCGCAGGGGATGATCCTCTGCGTTCTTTTTTTATGTTTTTGCAAACGGCCTGACATGCAGCCCCGCAATCGCCCGGTGTTCATAAATAAGACGATTTATGTTACAGAAAAGTTTCATTCAGAAAGGATTATTTTTGATGAAGATGAAAGAAATCATTGTGGTTGAAGGCAAAAGCGATACAATCGCGGTTCAGAACGCCGTTCAGGCAGATACTATTGAAACCAATGGCTCAGCTGTCAGTTTCGAAACCCTGGAAAAGATTCGTCTTGCTCAACAAAGGCGGGGTGTTATTATTCTAACCGACCCCGATTTTCCAGGACAGCGGATTCGTAACATTATAAGTAAAGAGGTTCCGGGATGTAAGCACGCCTTTATTCCAAAGGAAGAGGCTGTTGCGGAAAACGGGGGAAGCCTTGGGGTGGAACACGCTTCACCGGAGATCATTCGAAAAGCCTTCAAGCATGTAAAGAAGGACATGCCTGAAGAAGCCGAGATCATTTCGCGAAGCGATCTGGTTAATGCCGGATTGATTGGGGGAGCCAGAGCCAAAGAGCGCCGTGAAAAGCTTGGCCTCCTCCTTCATATTGGTTATGCAAACGGAAAACAATTGCATAAACGCTTGCAAATGTTTCAAATTACAAAAGAGGAATTCTCGGAAGCTTATCGGCAAATTGAGAGAGGAGAACAGGAATGACAAAATCCATTGCGACACCATACCGAACTAAGGCATTGCTGCAAAAACACGGTTTGTCATTGAAAAAAAGTCTGGGGCAAAATTTCCTGATCGACGCCAATGTTTTGAGAAATCTAGTCGAATTGCTGGAGTTGTCGGAGAATGCAGGTGTCATTGAAATCGGTCCCGGAATCGGTGCGCTTACGGAATCCCTTGCTGAGAAGGCGAGAAAGGTTGTCGCTGTTGAAATCGATGGTCGTCTTGTACCGGTTTTGCGGGAAGCTTTTGCAGATTGCCGGCATGTGAAAATTATTCATGCTGATGTCCTTGAACTTGATTTGCAGGAGGTGGCGGAGGCTGAATTTTCGCCCGGTCAAGACCTTATGGTTGCGGCCAATTTGCCGTATTATATTACCACACCGATTTTATTGAAATTGCTTCATAGTGGTTTGTCCCTCCGGAGCATCATTGTCATGGTCCAAAAAGAAGTCGCCGACAGAATCGCGGCCCAACCGGGGCACAAGGCATACGGCTCATTGTCGATTGCTGTCCAATATTATGCAGAAGCGGAAACTGTTATGCAGGTGCCGAAAAGCGCTTTCCTGCCCAACCCAAACGTTGACTCCGCGGTGCTTCGTCTGCGGATCCGTTCGAATCCGGTTGTCCACGTTAACGATGAGCCCTTCTTTTTTGAAGTAGTCAGAGCTTCCTTCGGCCAGCGGAGAAAGACTCTTTTTAACAACCTCACACACAATCTGTTTCCCCGGGAACAGAAAGAAGCTGTTCGAAGCCTTCTTAATTCAGCGGATATAGAACCGGGACGCCGTGCGGAAACTTTATCGATTGCGGAATTCGCCCGTTTGAGTGAAGCGCTTCTGGAACTTCATCGGCAGTGATTCATTTTTTCCCTTTCGCCCACATATGATGAAAGTATGGTTCGAGCGAGGCGGCGGGAGGGGGAAAAGATGAGCATACAGACGGGAGATATTGTGGCACGGCGCTCTTATGGCTGCGACGTGCTGTTTCGTGTCGTTCGCATTAATGAAGAAGGAACCGAAGCTGAACTATCGGGTGAGGAACTTCGTCTTCTTGCCGATTCACCGGTTGATGATCTTGTCGTCATTGACCGTGAGGAATTGAAGGAACGCCGGAAAAAGATTAAACAGAAGGAAGCCGATTCGTATCGCCTGTTTCGTCAGGATTACCAACTTCTGAAGATGAAGCGGGAATATACCGCCACAGGGGGCTACACCAGGGAAGATTTGTACTTTGAATTGCCCGGGAGAGTTCTTCACATCGACGGGGATCCCAATTACTTACGTAAATGTCTGGAGCTTTACGATAAATTGGGAGTACCTGTATACGGCCATTATATAAAGGAATCCAAAATGCCCGCCGAAGTGGTAAATTGGATCAAGAAGGTACGCCCGAACATTCTTGTGCTGACCGGACACGATGCCTATTTGAAGAACAAGGGAAAAAAGACTGATTTAAACGCTTATCGCCATTCCCGGGATTTTGTCAGTGCTGTCAAAGAAGCGCGTGATGCCATTCCACATCTTGATGACCTGGTGATTTTCGCTGGAGCCTGCCAGTCCCACTTTGAGGCGCTCATCCGGTCCGGGGCCAATTATGCCAGCTCTCCTTCACGAGTGAATATTCATGCACTGGATCCGGTATATATTGCTTCAAAAGTCAGCATGTCGTCATTTATGGAGCGTGTTACAGTCTGGGAAGCGTTGCGAAACACACTTACAGGAGAGAAGGGGCTTGGGGGAGTGGAAACAAAAGGGTTATTACGTACGGGCATGCCGATTGATGAGGGTCAGTCTGAGTGATGATTCACTATGGGAGATTATTGGGCTGATTGGCTTTTTAAGGTGTCCATCTTTGTATAATTTAAAAAAACGAGCACAAACTAAAAAAATTCATGTACATTTGATTGACACGGAATTTGTTTCCCTGCTATAATGAATGATTTATTTGACAAATTTTCGCGAATGATGTATACTCTTATTAAGTGAGGTGGGATGGTAATGGGTAAAACGATCTTGGACATTAAAAGTACGTTGGAAACACAGGTGGGTCAACGATTGACTTTAAAAGCAAACGGAGGCCGCAGAAAGACCATCGAAAGATCCGGTGTTTTGGAAGAAACGTATCCGGCGGTATTTATCGTCAAACTTGATCCGGAAACCAATTCCTTTGAACGGGTATCCTACAGCTATACGGACGTGTTAACAGAATCAGTCGAATTGTCTTTTGCCGAGGAGAGCACAATGGCGGCTAGCGGACAATAGGCAATAATGCCTGAAGTCCCGCTGCTTTTTTATAAAGTCAGAATTTCGTTAACGGGCTGCTCAGGTAATTTTACCGGTTCGATTTTTTTTATTTCCGGATAAATTCGCTCAACACTTGGATCTGGCATGGATACATAAGGAATTCATAGACAATCCCCTTGGCGTAAACAATAAGATTGCCGCAGCGCATACTCCTGTTATTGCATCAACGGGTAATGGCTTGCCGGAATTGGTACGGGCGGTGCCGCGGCATAGAGGGATTGCATTTGCCAGGCGGAATCCGTCCTGCCGGCTCTCTTCCGGTCTTAGGCATGCAGGCGTGCGGTTATTTACCGCAATCCGAAAGGGGTTATGTCAGCATGAGCAGACGAGGCGGAGTGATGTCGGATAGCTTGAAGGAAGAAATTGCGAAAGAACTCGGTTTTTACGAAACGGTGGAAAAGGAAGGCTGGGGAGGCATTCGCGCCCGGGATGCCGGGAACATGGTCAAGCGTGCGATTGAAATTGCGGAAACTCAACTGGAACAAGAACAGAGAAAATAGATGCTGCGGCAGACCGAAGCCCTTCCGGCTTCGGTCTTTTCCTGTATAATAGAAGGCAACTGGATGAATGGGTAAAGTGGGTGAAGAAGAATGAAGCTGTTTGTTAAGGCGCCGGCCAAAATTAATTTGGCGCTGGATGTTTTGCGGAAACGGGAGGACGGTTACCATGAAGTCAACATGGTGATGACCACAATTGATTTGGCAGACCGTCTGGAAATCGAGGAAACCAAAGAAGATCTTATTCAGGTATCGACATCTTCCGGTTTTCTTCCCGAGGATGAAAGGAATCTTGCCTACAAAGCGGCTCAACTGGTAAAACAACGGTTTAATATTCAAAAGGGGACCATTCTCTCCATTGATAAGCAGATTCCGGTTGCGGCCGGCCTTGCGGGCGGAAGCAGCGATGCCGCAGCGGTGTTGCGCGGGTTAAACAGGCTTTGGCGGCTTGGCCTTTCCACAAGTGAGCTTGCACAACTCGGGACGGAGCTCGGATCTGATGTAGCCTTTTGTGTTCACGGTGGAACCGCTGTTGCAACGGGACGGGGGGAAATCATCAGGCCGATTTCAGCTCCTCCCCATTGTTGGGTGGTCCTGGCGAAACCCAATGTCGGGGTTTCCACGAAGGAAATGTATCGTAGGCTAAACCTTAATCGTGCCGGGCGGCCCGACATAAATGCCGTGGTGGAGGCAATAGAACAAAGGAATTACGAAAGATTGTGCCGGGAACTGGGGAACGTCTTTGAAGAATTAACGATTCGGAAAGTGCCTCAGGTTGCACAGATTAAAGAGAAAATGCAGCAATTGGGCGCCGATGGTGTATTGATGAGCGGAAGCGGCCCGACAGTGTTTGGGCTTACCCGTGTGGAGACACGGGCGCAGCGGATTGTTAACGGGCTTTCCGGATTTTGCCCTCATGTCTATAAAGTAAGGCTGACCGGTGGGAATGAACTTGAGTAAACCCGGATAACAATGGTATAGTCTCCTTAGATTATTCGTGTTTGGAGGTACAATGGGTCCATGAAGCTAAAGAGAAGCGGAAGATTGGTCGATATGACAAGGTATTTGCTTAAGCACCCGCATGAGTTAATTTCATTGTCCTTTTTCTCGGACCGTTACCAATCAGCCAAATCCTCAATCAGTGAGGATCTGGATATTGTCAAGGAAAGTTTCGAATCGCAGAAGGTCGGGCTGTTGTTGACCGTTCCAGGTGCCGCTGGCGGTGTGAAGTATATCCCGGCTGCAGATAAAGTGGAGGCCAGGGAAATTGTTCGGGATCTCGGAGCCCAATTAAAGAAATCAGACCGTTGGCTGCCCGGCGGTTATCTATACATGACGGATATTTTGGGTTCTCCCCGATATGTCAATGACATTGGCCGATTGTTCGCCTCGGCCTTTTCCGACAAGCCGGTTGATGTTGTTATGACTATGGAAACCAAAGGAATTCCGCTGGCTTATGCAACGGCTTCCCATCTTGGTGTGCCGGTTGTAATTGTGCGCCGAGCCGGACGAGTCACTGAGGGATCTACCGTGAGTATTAATTATGTTTCAGGTTCGACAAGGCGGATTCAATCAATGGCGCTTGCCAGGAGAAGCTTACAGGCTGGTTCCAATGTCTTAATCATTGATGATTTTATGAAGGCCGGCGGCACGATTCGCGGAATGATGAGCTTGCTTGAGGAATTTGATGCCCATCTCGCCGGGATTGGTGTCTTCGTTGAAGCCAAAGAAGTTCATCATCGTCTTGTCAATGATTATTTATCGTTGCTCCGGTTCGCGGAGTTTGATGAAGCTATCCAGAGCGTTAGAATTGAGGAAGGCAGTTATTTTACAGGGGGAACTGAAGGAACAGGAAACTAAGTTCAGGGAGGAATCACAATGAAGAAGATTTATACAACCGGTGCCCCGGAGGCCATCGGGCCTTATTCACAAGGGATTGTTGCAGGCGGTTTATTTTATAGTTCAGGGCAGATTCCGCTTACTCCGGAAGGGGATCTTGTAGAAGGAGATGTTCGGGCTCAAACCCATCAGGTTTTCAGCAATTTGAAAGCCGTGTTGGCAGAAGCCGGCGGATCACTGGAAACGGTTATTAAGACTACGGTGTTCATTCAAAATATGGATGAGTTCGCGGAGGTCAATGAAGTCTATGGTACATATTTCAGTGAACATCAACCGGCAAGGTCTTGCGTAGAGGTTGCTGCATTACCGAAAGGAGCCCTTGTTGAAATTGAAGTCATTGCGAAAGTTGAATAGAACAACGGGCCCGGTCGGGCTCGTTTTTTTGTTTAGAAAAATATTTTAAATTTTTTCATTTCCGAGGAAGGAATTTATCATGTTTTGTGGAAGAATGTACTAGTCCCGGATTTTATAGCTTGAGAAAAGGTGGTGTCAAGATGGAAATCACAGATGTAAGATTACGCCGAGTCAATACGGAAGGGCGAATGAAGGCTATCGCCTCAATTACGATTGACGATGAATTTGTTGTCCATGACATCCGCGTTATTGACGGCAATAACGGCATGTTTGTCGCAATGCCGAGCAAACGTACACCGGATGGGGAGTTTCGTGATATCGCACATCCGATCACTTCTGGTACAAGAGAGAAAATTCAAAGCTTTGTATTGGAAGAATATCAGCGTGCCATGACGTCCGATGAGACGTATGAAGAGGCTGGAGCTTCCTAATACCCGAGAGCCTGACCCCGGCGGTCGGGTTCTTTTTTTTTATTGGAAAACGCCCGTTTCTTGAAATATGGCGTCATTTGAGATATATTCATTATGGGAAAAAGGGAGAGATGGAGGCATTGAATGGCACATAACCGATATGCGGTCATTTTGGCCGCGGGCGAAGGGACACGAATGAAATCGAAGCTTTATAAAATTCTCCATCCCGTGTGCGGGAAACCAATGGTTCAACATGTCGTCGACGAAGCATCGAAGTCCGGAATGAATCGAATTGTAACGGTCATTGGACGAGGTGCAGACGCCGTTAGGAATCAATTGGGCACCATTGTCGAGTATACGAAACAAGAAGAACAGCTCGGAACCGCACATGCTGTTATGCAGGCAGAGCCCCTGCTGGCGAAGGAAGATGGCACAACTGTTGTATTGTACGGAGATACTCCTTTAATTACGCAAGATACAATAGAGGCTTTAATCGCGGATCATGAGGCCAGTGGAGCCAAGGCTACTATATTGACTTCTATAGTGGACGATCCGTTTGGTTATGGGCGTGTTATTCGTCAAGAGGACGGGAGCGTCGGCCGGGTAGTTGAGGAGAAAGACGCTTCTGCCGAGGAAAAGCAAATAAATGAAATTAACACCGGCATTTATTGTTTCGATAACCAAGAGCTTTTTAAAGCGTTAAAAAAGGTCAACAATGATAATGCCCAGGGAGAGTATTATTTGCCGGATGTTGTAGAGATTTTGAAAAGCCAGGGTGAATCGGTTCGGGCCTTTCGAACCGATGATTTCACTGAGACCCTTGGTGTGAATGACCGCGTTCAATTGGCTCGTGCCGAAAAGGTTATGCAACAGAGGATTAATGAAGGGCACATGAGAAATGGTGTTACCTTTATTGATCCCGGGGCAGCCTATGTGGATGCCGATGTAAAGATTAGACAAGATACCGTTATTTATCCGGGGACCTTTATATCAGGTGAGACGACAATCGGCGAAGATTGTGTGCTTGGACCTCAAACAGAAATAAAAAATGCGGTTCTAGGCAACGAGACTATCGTTAAGCAATCTGTTATTCATGACAGTTCAATTGGGAGCCGTGTCAACATTGGCCCCTTTGCCCATATTCGCCCTGATTCGGATATTGGCAATAAGGCGAAAATCGGTAATTTTGTCGAGGTCAAGAAATCGACAATCGGTGAAGGTTCAAAGGCTTCCCACCTGGGCTATATCGGTGATGCTGAAATCGGCCGGAACGTTAACTTCAGCTGTGGAGCGATCACTGTAAATTACGACGGGTCCAGTAAGCATTTGACAAGGGTTAAAGATGGTGCATTTATCGGTTGTAATGTGAACCTTGTTGCTCCGGTTACGGTCGAGAAAGCAGCGTTTGTGGCGGCGGGGTCCACGATTACGGATACTGTCCCTGAAGAGGCACTCGCCATCGCGCGTTCCCGGCAGACTACGAAAGAAAATTACGCAAAGAAACTAAAGTAACGGAAAGGGCTGTGATCATGGGCAACTACTTGGACCCGGATTTGAAAGTGTTTACGCTGAATTCAAACCGGGCATTGGCGGAAGAAATCGTTGATGAAATCGGGGTGAACCTGGGAAAGAGCACGGTAACCCGTTTCAGCGACGGAGAAGTTCAAATCGACATTGAGGAAAGCGTGCGCGGATGTGATGTATATGTCATTCAATCAACATCGGAGCCGGTTAATGAACATTTGATGGAACTGCTCATTATGATTGATGCGCTCAAACGGGCCTCAGCACGTACGGTTAATATTGTTATGCCGTATTACGGATATGCGCGTCAGGATCGGAAGGCGCGTGCGCGCCAACCAATTACCGCCAAGCTTGTCGCGAATTTGTTGGAAAAGGCAGGGGCGACGCGTATGATAGCGCTCGATCTGCATGCTCAGCAAATTCAGGGCTTCTTCGATATTCCGGTAGACCCGCTGCTCGGGGTTCCGATTTTGGCCGATTATTTCCTCGAGAAACAATTGGAAGACCTTGTTGTTGTATCTCCGGATCACGGCGGTGTGACAAGAGCCCGTAAGCTTGCCGAGCGCTTGAAGACGCCTATCGCCATCATCGACAAAAGGCGGCCAAAACCCAATGTTGCCGAGGTGATGAACATAGTCGGTAACATTGAAGGCAGAACCGCTATTATCATTGATGATATTATTGATACGGCAGGAACCATCACCCTGGCCGCCAATGCCCTGGTTGAAAACGGGGCAAAAGAGGTATACGCTTGTTGTACGCATCCGGTTCTTTCCGGACCGGCGGTTGAGCGAATTCAAGACTCTAGTATCAAGGAACTTGTTGTGACCAATACCATTCCTCTGCCCGAGGAGAAGTGGTTTGAAGATGTGACGCAGCTTTCTGTCGCTCCGTTACTGGCGGAAGCCATTATTCGGGTACATGAGAAACTCTCGGTATCCAAATTGTTTGATTAAGAACAGGAATGGGTAAGCGAAGTTTAATAAAGTCAAGTTGATTCGATTCTTTCGATCTGACATCCAATTTTCATCACAAAACAGGAAGGTGATTTAAGTGGCAATTGTATTACAAGCTAAGCCGCGTGACGTTGAGAAAAAATCAACCATCAAAAAAATCCGGCGTGAGGGAAATGTCCCGGCCGTCGTATATGGAAACGGCGTAAACAGCCGATCCATTTACTTTAGCAACAGTGAGTTTATCAAGGTAATGCGCGAAGCGGGCCGTAATGGTGTCATTACGCTAAAGGTTGAAAATGAAGATTATCCGGTAATGGTGCATGATCTACAAAAGGACAACCTTAAAGATGAATTGCTTCACGCAGACTTTTACAAGGTTGACATGACCTCGGAAGTAGACGCCGATGTAAATGTTCATCTTGTAGGGGATGCGGCAGGTCAAAAAGAAGGTGGAGTTGTTCAGCAATTGCTGCATGAATTGACTGTACGGGCCTTGCCGGCTGAAATTCCTGATTCGATCGAGGTCAATATTGAGGAGCTGAATATTGGTGACTCTCTCTCGGTGAGCGATTTGAAGGCTTTCGAAACCTACAAGGTCTTGAATGAGCCAGAGGACACAATCGTGTCCGTTACGAGGCCGCAGCAAGAGGAAGAGCCTGAAGATGAAGAAGCCGGGGAGCAGGAGCCCGAGCTTGTTGATGGTGATAGCAATGAGGAAAGTGAAGAAGAGTAAGCATCCGTTGGACGGAGGCGTAACCGCAGGAGGTTACGCCTTTTGCTCGCTTCAAAAGCAAGAGCTTATTCCTTTTCTGAATGTTTCGGGTGACGTCAACATAAGGTAAGAGGTGAAGCCAATGAAGGTGATTGTAGGACTCGGGAATCCCGGATTTCAATATGAAAAAACACGCCATAATGTGGGTTTTATGGTTTTGGATGAGCTGTCAAAACGATTGGGGATTCCCGTTAAAAAGAAGAAATTCAATGCCGTTTTCGGGATGGGGACCCTCCAAGGTGAAAAGATTGTTCTTGTCAAGCCTCTTACGTATATGAACGCCTCGGGTGAAGCGGTGCGGCCGCTTCTGGATTATTATAATGCAGCCGCGGATGACCTTGTTGTGGTTTACGACGATCTTGATTTGCCGGCAGGCAAAATCCGCCTGCGGCAAAAGGGCGGTACGGGAGGCCATAACGGGATGAAGTCGATTGTGGCTCATCTCGGGACAAAAGAATTTAAGCGCATCCGAATCGGGATCGGCCGTCCGGAAAGCCCGGGTATTGGCGTGATCGATTATGTGTTGAAGCCTTTTTCAAAAAAGGAAAAACCAGCGGTCAGCGAAAGTATCGACAGGGCGGCGGAATCGTGTGAAAAGTGGTTAAACACCCCGTTTCTCGAAGTAATGAACGAATACAATGTTTGAATAGACAAATTCCTTAGTGCCCATACTAAACGTAGGATGGTAACTAAGGAGGGTTCCGTATGTCTATTACCTACCGCTGCCGCCATTGCGGCACGCAAATCGGCCAGCTGCAAAATGAAATCTATCATGCAGAACAACTTGGATTTCACCATCTGACGGCTGAAGAACGCCAGGAAATGATCAGCTATGATGAGAGCGGAGATGTTCTCGTGAGAACCGTTTGCGAGGATTGCCAGGAAGCGTTGGAAAGAAACCCCGATTATCATGAACTATTATCGTTCATTCAGTAGACTCCGGTTTAAGCCGGAGCGCTTTAATATCGCTTTGTTCAAACACAATTTATGCCTTTTCGGCAATGATTGTTGAGAAAACCGGAATGCTATTACCTGAAGGCACGAGAGCCAGGACCAGATCAAATGAAATGATCCCGGGTGATAGCGATATTAAAGTTGATACTGTGAGACGTTGTGTTGACCGGGAAACCCGCTCTTTCAAAACAAACCTATAGATGAGCGGTATATTTAGGACCTGAGGGGAGGAATAAACGTGTTGGGTTTGCGTAAGTACTTCGAAAATGGAAGTGAGTGTGCTTCCGTAGTCGAAGGGTTGAATGAAGGGCTTCGCGAACAACTTGTCGCGGGCCTTTCCAATTCAGCGCGCACGATGTTTGTTGCATCTGTTTACAAAAATATAAAGCGCCCTTTATTTGTGATCACCCATAATTTGTTTCAGGCGCAAAAGTTATATGACGACTTGACAGAGTTTCTTGACGAAAAAGAGGTTCTTCTATATCCGGTTAATGAAATGATTTCCTCGGAAATTGCTGCTGCCAGCCCGGAATTGAAGGCACAGCGGCTTGAGGTGTTAAATACCTTGTCTCAACAATCCGGGAAGGTGTTAATCACGCCGGTGGCCGGGTTGCGAAGGCTTTTGCCGCCGAGAAAATTATGGCAGGAAAGCCGGTATTCATTAAAAGTTGGTGAAGATCTTGAATTTGACAAGTTTCTCGATACACTTGTGGCCGGCGGCTACGAAAGAACCCCGATGGTTGCTGCACCGGGGGAATTCAGTGTGCGTGGCGGAATTATAGATATTTATCCTCTGACAGAGGAAAATCCTGTTCGTGTCGAGTTGTTCGATACAGAGATAGATTCTATTCGTTATTTTGATGTGGACAGCCAGCGATCAGGCGATAAAGTCGACGAGATTATGATTGGACCGGCGGAAGAGGTTCTTTTATTCAATGAGCATTATCAACGGTCTGCCGATTTGTTGGAAAAGAAGTTGTCTGAAACACTATCAAAAACAAGAAATAAGACGGTTAAGGAGAAGTTGTCCGAGCATGTCTCTCATGAAATCGAACAACTCCGTGAACACCAGGCACCGCAGGGAGCATTCAAATATGTGTCCCTGTACTATGAGCAGCCTGCCAGTTTACTTGACTATATAGGGCAGGACGCGGTTGTCGTAATGGACGAAATCAGCCGGGTTCGTGAGACAGGAGAGCATCTAGATAAGGAAGAGGCAGAGTGGCGCACTACATTGGTTGAACAAGGGGAAATGCCGTCGAGTATCGAGGTGGCGCATGAAACGGACCCGCTTGTCGAACCGTTCCAAGTTTTATATTTTTCCTTGTTCTTGCGGCACATTCCCCATACCAACCCGGAGAATATCGTGAACATTACTTGCCGCTCCATGCAAAATTTCCATGGTCAGATGCACGTTTTGAAAAACGAGATTGAGCGTTGGAAAAACGGAGACTATGCTGTTGTTTTTCTCGCGGTTAACAATGAAAGGGCCAAACGGTTAGAGGGCGTTCTGGCCGATTACGATATTGAGGCCGATATTTCGGACGGGCAAATGATTCAACAGAAAAGGCAAATCATTATCGGCCAGGTCAGCGGCGGGTTCGAGCTTCCGCTTGAGAAGCTTGCCGTTATCACTGAGCAGGAAGTGTTTACGAAAAAGGTGAAGAAGCCGCGCAAGCGGCAAAAGCTGTCGAACGCGGAGCGGATTAAGAATTACTCCGAATTGAATGTCGGTGATTATGTTGTCCACATCAATCATGGAATCGGGAAATATTTAGGAATCAAAACCCTTGAGGTAAAAGGAGCGCACAAAGACTATCTGCATTTACGTTATGCCGGAAATGACAAGCTCTATATTCCGGTTGAGCAGATTGACCAGGTTCAGAAATATATTGGTTCCGAGGAAAAGGAACCGAAAGTCTATAAATTAGGCGGAAATGACTGGAAGCGGGTCAAGAAACGGGTTCAATCATCCGTCCAGGATATTGCGGATGACCTGATTGAGCTTTATGCCGAACGGGAAGCAAGTAAAGGGTTTGCTTACGGCAAGGACGGGCTGGAGCAGCGTGAATTTGAAGAAGCGTTTCCTTATCAGGAAACCGAAGATCAGCTTAAGGCGATTGAGGAGATCAAGCAGGATATGGAACGCGAAAGGCCGATGGATCGGCTGTTGTGTGGAGATGTCGGTTACGGCAAGACTGAAGTGGCCATCCGAGCCGCCTTTAAGGCTATTATGAGCGGTAAACAAGTGGCATTCCTCGTGCCGACGACCATCCTTGCCCAGCAGCATTTTGAGACGGTGAGCGAGCGCTTTGCCGATTATCCTATCAATATCGGCTTGCTGAGCCGCTTCCGGACAAAGAAACAACAAAAGGAAACGCTAAAGGGATTAAAGAATGGCACTGTCGACTTTGTGATCGGGACACACCGCCTGTTATCCAAGGACATTGCCTTTCATGATCTGGGCTTGCTGATTGTTGATGAGGAACAGCGTTTTGGGGTTTCCCATAAGGAAAGAATCAAGAAGCTGAAAGCCAATGTAGATGTATTGACCTTGACAGCAACCCCGATCCCTCGAACCTTGCATATGTCCATGCTTGGTGTACGCGATTTGTCGGTTATTGAGACTCCGCCGGAGAATCGGTTCCCCGTTCAGACATATGTCGCCGAATACAGCGGCATGCTGGTAAGGGAAGCTATTGAACGGGAGTTGGCTCGCGGGGGGCAAGTCTATTTCCTCTTTAACCGGGTCGATCAAATTCAACGGAAAGCCGAGGAAATCTCGGCGTTGGTACCGGATGCGCGTGTCGCTTTCGCCCATGGTCAAATGAAAGAGAATGAGCTTGAGGCGGTCATGTTTGACTTTCTTGACGGAGAATACGATGTGCTGGTTTCAACGACAATTATTGAAACCGGGGTCGACATTCCAAATGTAAATACTCTTATTGTCAATGATGCCGACAAGATGGGATTATCCCAGCTGTATCAGTTACGTGGACGGGTTGGCCGTTCCAACCGTGTCGCCTATGCGTATTTAACCTATCAACGCGACAAGGTGCTGAATGAAGTTTCGGAAAAGCGATTGCAGGCAATTAAAGACTTCACCGAACTCGGTTCCGGTTTCAAAATCGCCATGCGGGATTTGTCGATCCGCGGTACGGGCAACCTGCTTGGCGCCGAACAACACGGATTTATTGATTCCGTAGGTTTCGATTTGTATTCGCAAATGCTGCAGGATGCGATTACGACACGAAAAGGGGCTAAACCGAAGTCCGAACGTCCTCAAGTGGAAATTGATATTGAGGCAGATGCTTATATTCCGGACAGTTATATCGATGATCCAAGACAAAAGATAGATATGTATAAGCGATTCCGCAGCGTCGAATCGATGGACGATGTATTGGATCTTGAGGAGGAAATGATCGACCGTTTCGGTGATTTCCCGGAGGAAGTACAAAGGCTGTTTACCATATCACGTGTTAAGGCAATGGCTGAACATCTCGGAATCGAGTCGGTCAAAGAGGGTAAGACCGGTTTTGCCGTACTCTTTTCCGAACAGGCAAGCCTGCAGTTGGATCGCAGTGGATTGGCCGAAATGGTCAGCCAAATGAACGGAACTGTTAATTTGGGAACGGAAAGAAATAAAATCAAGCTTGTCGTTAAGGGGCGCGGGCTGGCAATGACAAACCATCTTGAGCGTTTGAAGACCACCCTGTCGCATTTAAATAATTCGCAGAAACAAACCGCCTGAATCATGAATAGTTCGCGGGCGACTGTTGGATAATAAGGGAAACGAGATGGTGAATTCTTCATGGACTTCAATTAGGAAAGCGAGGCATCTGAGATGAAAGCAACTGGAATTGTACGTCGCATTGATGATCTGGGGCGGGTGGTGATTCCGAAAGAAATTCGCAGGACTTTAAGAATTCGTGAAGGGGACCCGCTTGAGATTTTCGTCGACCGCGACGGGGAAGTTATTTTGAAGAAATACTCCCCCATCAGTGAACTCGGGAATTTCGCCAAGGAATATGCGGAATCATTAGCCGAACATTCTGGGCAACTAGCACTTATTTCCGATCGTGACACGATTATTGCCGTTGCAGGCGGTTCAAAAAAGGAGTATTTGAATCAAAACATCGGGGCCGTGTTGGAAAAAACAATGGAAGATCGGCAAACCCATACGAGTGATTCCGAAAAGGGGGAAGCTGAAGTGGTCGGCGGGCAATCAACGGTGTCTTCATTTATTGCCGCGCCCATTATTGCAAATGGTGATCCTATAGGAACAGTAGTAATAACCAGTAAAGACGAAAGTTCCGTCGGCGAGATTGAAAAGAAGCTGGCGGAGACGGCGGCAGGCTTTTTGGCAAAACAAATGGAGCAATAGAAAGTCCGAGGGGGCCAAAGCCTCCTCTTTTTTCGTCCCGGAAGGACGAATAAATAGCGTTGATAAATTAAGTAGATAGATAACTACTCCGTCACCCGCAGCAACTAAGGCTGTTTCCGATAAATCTTTGTTACAAGCGAAGCTTTGTTTATGTGATATAATACGACCCGAAGGAAATGGAATGGAAAAGGAGAACGAAAGATGTCCGCTTCCATGTGGCGCGGTGCTCTGATTTTGACTGGGGCAGCGATTGCCGTGAAAATTATGAGTGTGCTGTATCGTATTCCCTATCAAAATATCGCAGGGGATCTCGGCTTTTATGTATATCAACAGATCTATCCTTTCTTTGCAGGGGCTGTGTTTCTGGCGGCTTATGGATTCCCGGCGGCCATTTCGAAGCTGGTCGCGGTACGTCTGGCGGAAGGAAGAACAGGCGGGGCTGCGGAAGTATTTGTGCGGTCCTTTTTGGTGTTGGCCGTCTTTTCAAGTGCCGTATTTGTTTTATTATACGGAGGAGCGCCGTGGGTAAGTGAAGTTATGGGGGATAAGCGGCTTGCCGGTCCTCTGAGAACAGTGGCCTTCAGTTTTTTATTCATTCCTCCGATCGCGGTGATTCGCGGCTTTTTCCAGGGGAATGATCGAATGAGTCCAACCGCGGTTTCCCAGCTTTTTGAGCAATCCGTTCGAGCCGCCTTGATCATAGGTTTGACTGTATATGTCGTTTTCCACGGAATGGGCCCCCATGCGGCGGGAATGGCGGCCGGAATTGGTTCATCCGCGGGGATGGCGGCAGCTTCAATTGTCCTTATTTTGTATGCCGTTCGGCATCGGGGTTTATTTGGCCGGAAGGGCCGGGCGATCTCACTTTCTGTTTTGGTAAGGGCCTTAGCGGTTGATGGTCTTGTCTTTTCAGTCGCTTCTCTCGGACTTGTTTTGTTTTTGTTAATTGATACCTTTACAGTGATCCCTTTGCTGAAGGCAAGCCTTTCAGAGGCAAGGGTGCTGATGGGGGTGTACGATCGCGGCTATCCGGTGGTTCAGCTTGCCACAGCTGCGGCCATATCGTTTACACTTGCATTCGTTCCGGAAATGGCGCGGGCCAACGCCCGAGGGGATCGAGAATTTGTCCGTGAAAAAAGCCAATTGGCCATTCGGCTCTGTGTTGCTTTTGGTGCAGCGGCTGTTACAGGGCTTGCTCTTATTATCCGCCCGTTTAACATTATGCTTTTTCAGGACGCTTCCGGCTCGGCAACCCTTGCCTGGTTTGGGGTCACAATGTTGTTCAGTATGATTGCGATGACGACGGCCGGGCTTTTGCAGGCACTGGGTGAAACCCGTCGAACCTTTTATCATACATGGATCGGCCTAATTTTGAAATTTGTCCTGAATCTTTGTCTTGTTCCGGTCCTTGGGACATTCGGGGCAGCCACGGCAACGGTTCTGGCCTTCGCGGTGATTGCCGGGCTTAATGGTTTGACGCTTCATATGAGGACAAGGGCCTTCTCTTCTTTATCAGGTTCAGGACGAAAGTTGTTGGCGGCTTTGTTGTTTATGGCGGCAACGGTGGCCATCTGGCAGTATGGATTAACAGTCCTGTTTCCCGGCTTGGAAGGTCGTTTCTTGGCTTCAATTAAGGCTTTGGGCGCTGTGGCGGCAGGTGCAACGGTCTATTTGTTTGTTCTTTTACGTCTGAGGTTCTTCTCCAAAACAGAGCTTGCGTCGTTTTCCAGGACTGAAAAAACCCGAAGATCGGCATAAAATTTTCAAAAACCGGCAGGAAAACCCGAGAAAACGGAGAATATTGTTGTTGGACGGGCAAATTGAGTTGTTTCGTCCACGAATGTTATGAAAAAATACCGCCTATGGTTGCGGTACGAACGGAGGTCTTTCAAATGAACAGAAATGAACTGGTAAGCAATATCGCTGAAAAGTCGGGGTTGACGAAAAAAGACGTGGAGACGGTAGTAAACGGTGTCCTTGATGAAATTACAGGTGCTTTGGAAAAAGGCGAAAAGGTCCAATTTGTCGGTTTCGGTACGTTCGAAACGAGGGAACGTGCGAGCCGCTCAGGCCGCAATCCGCAGACCGGAGAAACTTTGCAAATTCCGGCCACAGTGGTTCCGGCATTCCGTCCTGGCAACAAATTGAAAGAAACGGTTAAATAGTGCGGCTGGACAAATTCCTGAAAGTTTCCCGTCTGATCAAACGCCGGACGATGGCTAAGGAAGTGGCCGATCAGGGACGAATTCTCATCAACGGCCGGAAGGCGAAATCGGGTACCGATGTGAAACCCGGAGATGAGTTGGAAATCCGCTTCGGCCAGAAGCGCATGGTCGTTACGGTGGAGAATATTAAAGAAACCTCGAAGAAAGAAGAGGCGGCTTCGATGTACACGGTACAAAGTGAGGAGCCCGTCAAAAGCGAATAGTTTATGATGAAGCGTCGTGTTGTCTAGGCAGCACGGCGTTTTCAGTTTAGACACTCTGTATACCTCTGACGATTTTGTGACAAAATGAGGGAAACCGCGCAGGGAGGGTTTCTTTGCAATGGAAAAGCAAAAGTATTACGTTTCGGTCGGTTCCGGCGAAATTCTGAATGCCCCGGTTGCCTCTTCGTATCAATTCGAAATTGAAGCGACGCCGGCGGAGGCGGGGAGATTGAATACGTTATTTGAACGGGCAAACACCGCCTCCAATAATGGATTTTTCCGGTTTCGTGATTTTGAATGGAACAAAAACAAGGATTTCGATCAAACGCTGTCGTCGATTTACCAAACGATTCATGATTTAGGCGATGAAACAGCCCGGCAGCATATCGAATCGATGGATATTTTACACTAAACCCTGGTATTTGGCCTTTGTTTTCCGGTGAACAGCCCTGATTTTCCCGGTAAGCTTGTTCTAAATCGGGCCCGTCCCTCATAAAGTTCTAGTAATGGACGAACATTCCGCTATATAGGGCGGCATGGAAGTTGAAAGGCAGGGAGGATTCATCTCTCACCTTTCACTTCCCATTTCCAGAACGGGGGGAAACCGATGGACCAATATCATCAATTCGGTTCGGCGAATCAAATGAAAGAGGCCAACCACGATGTAATTATGAAAGGGCGCAAGAAGCTTGAGATCACAGGCGTCAAGCATGTCGAAAGTTTCGACCACGAAGAGTTCCTGCTTGAAACGGTGATGGGTTATCTTGCTATTCGCGGAGCCAATCTGAAAATGCAGAACCTGGACGTCGATCAAGGAATCGTCAATATCGAGGGAAAAGTGTTCGATATGGGCTATCTTGATGAACAACCCGGGGAGCATGCTAAAGGTTTCTTTAGCAAGTTGTTTAAATGAACCTCTCCGTCCAATTTATGACGATGGCGGCGATGACGGTCATGGGCCTCTGGATTGGGATATCCGTGGATACCTATGGCCGTTTCTTCTACCGCGGAGGCCGCCGGCGTTGGAATGCGCTGCAGATCGTCGGCGACCTGTTATTCTGGCTGATTCAGGGTCTTCTCGTTTTCCTGGTATTGTTGAATATCAATGAAGGCGATGTCCGGATTTATATTTTTCTTGCTTTGCTTTGCGGCTATGCGGCCTACAGGGGCCTGTTTCAATCTTTGTATCGCCGTTTGTTGGAAGGGATCATTCAGTCGGTCCTTTATCTCTTTCAGACGTTCAGGAAAATCATCGTGCTTTTTTTCATTCGTCCTATTCAATTGTTCCTGCAACTCGTGTATACTGTCGGTAAGGTAGTTCTTCAGGGCGTGCTTGCGCTTTTGCTGTTTGTGTGGACCATTATCTGGGTGCCGCTCAAATGGTTGGTTCAGCTGATCCTTCCTGAGGCGTTCTTCGATTGGGTGAAAAAAATTTCGGGGAAAGCGGCAGGAATTCTTGAAAGCGTGAAGAAGATAAAAGATAAGCTGAAATCGTGGTTCGCCGGAAAGGACTAGAAAAATCGCACGGAGGTTAAAAGATGGTTACCGACAGACAGAAAAAGGTGACTCCGCTCGGGTCCCCCACATACATAGAAGACAGGGAACTTTACGAGAAGGTCAGAAAGAAACGGCGCCGCGGATTGACGCGTCGGTTAGCGGCCTTTTTCATTTTGGTCGGCGTTGGGGCTGTGATGATGACCTCAGTGGTTACCGCACAGCAAGAATTGATTGCCCAAAAACAGCAGAAAAAAGCTTACTATGAGAAGAAACTGTCGCACATGCAGAAGCAGGAGCATATGCTAAGAGGTAAGATTCAAAAGTTGAATGATCTTGATTATATCGGAAAGATCGCCCGCCGTGATTATTTCCTGACGGAAAACGGAGAGACTATATTTACGGTTCGGGAAGATGACGAGAATTGACAGGGTGTTTTCCCTTTTTGTATACTTTAATAATCAAGGTTCATCTGCCGGATCAATGGCGATGATTTAAAAAACATTTGGGAGGAAGCTTTTTTCAATGTCAACAGAAGTAGGCAACAAGTTAAACGGGACGGTAACGGGAATTACCAGGTTTGGAGCGTTCGTCAAATTGCCGGACGGAAAGACGGGTCTCGTGCATATCAGTGAGGTCGACGACCGTTATGTCGAGGATATTAAGGAAGTCCTCAAGGTAGGAGAAGGCGTTACGGTTAAGGTTATCAATATTGCGGACGATGGCAAAATCGGCCTGTCGATCCGAAAGGCGAAGGAAGGACATCGTTCCCGAGATGGCGGGGGCGGAAAACGCCCAAACCCAAGGTCGAGAATGTCCTTTGAGGACAAATTGAGCCGATTCATGAAGGACAGTGAGGAAAATCTGGCTACACTTAAACGCCAAACCGAGTCCAAACGGGGCGGCCGGGGGGCTCGCCGCGGATAATACTTGTTGTTTTAGATATGGCACCCGAAAGGGTGTCTTTAACTTTGATGAATGGTTTATGAATTGGTTGACAAAGAGCGTTCAGTTTCGTACAATATTCTTTGTGTCTGTTTGGCGGTGTAGCTCAGCTGGCTAGAGCGTACGGTTCATACCCGTGAGGTCGGGGGTTCGATCCCCTCCACCGCCATATGAGAATGAGAGACGGAATGGAAGGGTTATTGTTTTTGAAGCTGAACTTTCCATTCCTATCTCTCATTTGGTGTTTAGTTGTCGAAACAGGCCTCGCAAATTGTCTTTGCGAGGCCTGTTTCTTTTTTATGCCACCGAAATCTCCGCTAATTTCTCTTCTCTTGAACGTCATTCGACGTGGTCTCCTCTCAGGAAATTTGAAGAATAGCAACCATTTAGTTCTTTTGACAGCCTGTACAGAATCCCGTCGAGAAGTTTTGCTCCGCCGTCCTCTTGTTTTGACAAAAACTGAAATCGAGGTGTGGTTAAATGGGAAGCACGACAATTCTTCACGGGTGGTGGAAGTTTCATGGAAAAAGCATTGGACACAACATCTCAATCGCACGACACCAAGTTTCGAGAAAGAGTTGGGAATACTTTTCAAAAAGGGAAGTCCGCTTTTATCCGCAAATTAGGGAATTGGCAGGTGCCCTTTATCGTGGTCGGACTTTTGCTTGGACGAGCTGCTATCCTCGCAGGCATGGCGCCGTTCGCTCTTCCTTTTTTCGCAACTGTCTATCTGTTGAAGCCAAAGAAAAAGCGGCTTGCGTTTCTGGCCCTTATGGCGGGTGCGTTAACAGCGGGCCTGTTACAGACAGCGTTTGTCGGAATTGCTGTCGTCATTTATTTGTTATTGCAGAAGATCATGAACAAATGGCAGCGTGATCCTGCGAAACTGCTGCCGGTTACGGTATTTTCGGCAAACTTGCTGGGAAGGCTTGCTTTCACCTATGTCTCCAGTGGAGGGATTACGGAAACCTCTATGTTGTTGGCAGGGGTCGAGGCGGGGCTCAGTTTTGTCCTGACAATGATTTTTCTGCAAAGTGTGCCGCTGCTGTCGACCAAAACACTTAAACGGTCGCTGAAAAATGAGGAGATCATTTGCTTCATTATTTTACTCGCCTCTATCTTAACGGGGATGACGGGTTGGGTAGTTCAGGGGCTTTCTATGGAGCATATTTTCTCTCGTTACTTCGTGATTTTGTTTGCCTTTGTCGGCGGGGCGGCTATCGGTTCAACCGTTGGGGTTGTGGTCGGCTTGATCCTGAGTTTGGCGAATGTCGCAGGCTTGTACCAAATGAGCTTGCTTGCCTTTTCGGGATTGCTGGGCGGTCTTTTGAAAGAAGGAAGGAAATCAGGTGTCGGGCTCGGGTTATTGATCGGAACGTTGTTAATTGGATTGTACGGCAGCAGCGATACCGGCCTTGTCACGATGGTTTGGGAGTCGGCGGCAGCGATTGCTCTTTTTATTCTTACGCCGAAAGAGCTGACAACCCAACTTGCGGGTTATATTCCCGGCACTTCGGAGCATGCCCTTCAGCAACAACAATATCTGCGGAAAATCCGTGATGTCACGGCCAGTCGGGTTGAGCATTTCTCTAACTTGTTCCAGGCCCTTGCCGGGAGCTTCTCCCATCAGGGTGCAGTTTCACCGGAAGAAGAGAGTGAGCGCGAAGTTGACCTGTTCTTAAGCAATGTGACGGGTGACACTTGTCAATCTTGTTTCTTGAAAGAGCGGTGTTGGGAAAAGAATTTCAATAAAACTTATGATTATATGCAGCGAATTATGCAGGAGGTCAGGGATGAACCCGTTCTCAAGGATCATCTGCTGAAAAAGGATTGGGGCAATTACTGTATCAAACCGAAAAATGTGGTCGATGTAATCCACAGAGAGATGAGTCAGTTCTACGTCAATCAGGAGTTGAAACGGCAGGTGCAGGAAAGCCGCCGCCTTGTAGCCGATCAGTTACTGGGAGTCTCCCAGGTGATGGGGGATTTCGCCCGCGAAATTCAGCGTGAAAGAGAAACGCATCAGTTTCAGGAAGAGCAAATTGTAGAGACTCTACGGGAGATTGGCTTAGAAATCCGTCATATTGAGATCTTTAATTTGGAAGAAGGAGCCGTCGATATTGAGATGACGATTCCGTATTGTGAAGGGCGTGGGGAATGTGAAAAAATTATCGCCCCGATGCTCTCTGATGTTCTTGGGGAAACGATCGTTGTGAAAGACGAAAGCCATTCGCCTTATCCCAACGGGTTCTGCCAGGCGTCTTTCGGTTCGGCGAAGGATTATGTGGTGGAGACCGGTGTAGCCAATGCGGCGAAAGGCGGCGCCTGGGTTTCGGGGGACAGCCATTCGACGCTTGAGCTGAGCTCCGGCAAATACGCGATTGCGATCAGTGATGGGATGGGGAACGGCGAGCGAGCCCATCTGGAAAGTAATGAAACACTCAAACTGCTGCAGAAGGTGTTGAAATCCGGGATAGATGAAACCGTTGCCATCAAATCGGTAAATTCGATTCTCTCTCTGCGGACGACAGACGAAATTTTCTCCACTTTGGATCTGGCGATGATTGACCTTCAGAATGCGGGAGCCAAGTTCTTGAAGATTTGTTCGAGCCCGAGTTTTGTGAAACGAGGCGATCAGGTCATGATGATCGAGGCGGGAAATCTGCCTATGGGCATGATTCAGGAGTTTGATGTCGATGTGGTCAGCGAACAGTTGAAGGACGGCGATGTGCTGATCATGATGAGTGACGGGATCTTTGAAGGGCCGAAGAATGTGGAGAATCATGAGGCGTGGATGAAGAGAAAAATCCGTGAGTTGGAGACGGACGACCCTCAAGAAATTGCTGATTTAATGATGGAGGAGGTTATTCGCACTAGGTATGGCAGGATAGACGACGACATGACGGTAGTGGCTGCGAAGGTAAAGCGGAATATCCCGAAATGGGCGGCGATTCCCCGTCATTCCAAAGCGGACGGTGTTAAGAAAAAAGCATTGTAACAGGAAAGCCGTATATTTCTCCCTATTTCCGTCGATGATGGTAATGTTTTCAGGCGTCGGTAAGACGCTGAAATTGAACCTTATAATAGGTTTCAGGAAAAGGGAGATGGCTTTATGAGCGAAGGAACATTACGGCAAATCTTGTTGATTACCGACGGTTGTTCGAATGATGGTGAAGACCCGGTGGCGATGGCGGCGCTTGCGAAAGAACAGGGAATCACTGTGAATGTTATCGGTGTGGTTGAAAATGATAAGATTGGCGATCGCGGAATGAAAGAGATTGAGAGTGTTGCCATGGCGGGTGGCGGGATCAGCCAGATTGTATACGCCGAACAGTTATCGCAAACTGTGCAAATGGTGACGCGAAAGGCGATGACACAAACCATTCATGGCGTGGTCAATCGCGAACTGCAGCAAATTTTCGGCGAGGACGAAGAAATGGATGAGCTCCCTCCAGAAAAGCGCGGAAAAGTGATGGAAGTTGTGGATGAGTTAGGAGAGACACTTGATCTTGAGGTGCTGATATTGGTGGATACAAGTGCAAGTATGCGGGCCAAGCTGCCAACGGTCCAGGATGCTCTGACGGATTTATCACTTAGTTTAAGTGCTCGAAGCGGAGCTAATCAATTTGCGCTTTACACCTTCCCCGGGAAAAAGAATGCAACCGAGAAAGTGCTTGATTGGAGCCCGAAAATTGATGCGATTCATAAGGTGTTGGCCAAATTATCTTCAGGTGGGGTGACGCCGACAGGGCCTGCAATTAAGGACGCTTTGACGCGTTTCAAACGATCAAGAAGGAGTCTGATTTCCAGTGATGAATCCTACATTGAAGAATCAGGCTCGTAACGTACCGCCGGGGACGATTATTCGGGGGAAATGGCATCATTGCAAGTATCGGGCTGTTCGACTGCTTGGCCGGGGAGCTAACGGAAATGTCTATTTGGCGGAATCTCCAAACGGGCGTGTGGCTGTCAAGATTGGCAGAGAAAGCATGTCCATTACATCAGAAGTCAATGTCCTCAAACAATTTTCAAGGGTTCAAGGCAATGTCCTTGGGCCCTCTTTAATCGATGTGGACGACTGGGTTACAGCTGATGGGACACATCCATTTTATGTGATGGAGTATTTACAAGGGCAACCGCTGCTTTCTTTTATTCGTGCAAAAGGAGAGGAATGGATTGGTATACTGACGGTTCAGCTGCTTGCTGATCTGGACCGGCTTCATCGGGAGGGGTGGGTTTTCGGTGATCTGAAGCCGGATAATTTGTTGGTAAGTGGACCTCCCCCTCGTGTACGGTGGTTCGATGTCGGCGGCACCACGTTAATCGGACGTTCAATCAAGGAATACACAGAGTTTTTTGACCGTGGCTATTGGGGGCTTGGTTCCCGAAAGGCTGAACCTTCTTACGATTTGTTTGCGGTCGCGATGATCATGCTAAATTCCGCTTATCCTAAGCGATTTGACAAGAAAAAGGAAGGGAATCGCCAGCTGCATGAAGCTCTGTATGAGAGTAAAGCTTTGGTCCGCTATCGTGGTGTCATAACATCAGCTTTGGAAGGAAGATATGCTGATGCCCCTTCAATGCGTAAGGATATGGTCCAGGCAATGAGTGTATCTCCATCCAAAACCAAAGTCACAAGGCGGGCCCAAAGGCAAAAACCGAAAAAGCAAACGAAAAAAAGCCGTGAATGGATTGAGACCCTTTTGTTTGCCGCCTTTTTATTTGTCGCTTATTTTTTATATTTATTCGGCGCCCATTAATGCAACGAGCGGACAGCGAATGCCGCCGTCGATATATTTGACACGGGGGTGGCGCTTTTTTACACTTTCTTCGAGGGATTGTTTTTCTGAAGAAAACAAGGCGGTGGAGAGTTTGCGGCAAGCAGTCGATCGATTTATTAAACGCCATCATCTATTGGAACAGGGCTCTGTTGTGGTTGTGGGGGTTTCCGGCGGTCCTGATTCAATGGCATTGTTGGATTATTTGGAAAGTGTGAGGCATTCATGGAACTTGAAACTGGTTGCCGCAAGTGCGGATCACGGTTTGCGAGGCGATGAGTCTGCCGCTGATTTATCTTATGTTCAAGCTTATTGCCGTGAGAAGGATATTACATTTGAAGGTACCT
>DASVCO010000174.1:0-6256 GCA_036381575.1 Caryophanales bacterium | reverse complement strand
TAATGACGTTTTCACCACTCTCTAGCAATAGGCGATGTGAAAATGAACCATCTTCATTTACATTTGCAGCTTCACCGTTCACCTCTACCCGGTCAAGGTTGTCATCCGTTGCCGTGCCTTCAACTGTTACAACCATATCGTTCGTTTTCCAGCCATCTTCGGGGCTGCTGATCACAAGCTCAGGTTTGTCCCGATCGAGCGTAACCGTCACAGGGTCAGAAGGTTCCGTTGTACCGGCATCGGTTGATGCTGTAACAGTTAATACATTTTCTCCGTCATTCAATGTGATATCTGCAGAAAACGTACCGTCACTGGTTGTTTGTACAGAAGCTGCTTCTTCACCGTTGTTGAGAATAGTCACTTTGGTTGTCGGTGCTGCTTCTCCCTCCACCGTAATGTTTTCTTCATTGGTAAAGATACCGTCCTCGGGTGACGTGATAACAGGGGGCGTGACTTCATAATTGACGATGGCCCGGATCATGTAGTTTCCTTCACTTTCAGGGGAAGAAGACCATGAGCCGCCGACCATTTGCCAGCTTCGCCCGGCAGGCTGGCTGCTTTCATCTGTTGCAAGCCCGGGTGCGTAAGGATCATCCTGGGTTTGGATGTAAACCATGTAGAAATCGCCGTCCACAATGACGCCTTGATCACTCAAATCAACCACGGTCCATTGTGTGTTGTCCCTGATTGCGGTTGCTTCCACCGGTCCGGCAATCCTTTTGCCGGGTGCACCGTCCGGTCCGCTTGCATCCCAGATTTCAACTTGGAATTTGGTTCCCCCCGGATCCGGGAATTCTTCATTCCAGAATAAGAATTTACCACCGGTGACCATTGCTTTATCGTGTCCTGCTGGAAGCGACATTCGGACAGCCCACCCGTTGCCAGCATCGTAGAATTCACGGGCATTTTCGGCTGTTCCGTCATCATAGCCGATTTCACCGGGATAGCCGATAAACGGTTTTAACTGGATTTTTTGTTCAGTTCTGTCATTTCCGTTAATCGTAATTTCTACATCCTTGCTGTAGAATGCCGGGGCGGAGATGTGCAGGGTATAATCCCCTTCATAAGCAGTAATTGCGTAATGTCCGTTTTCATCGGTGGTGACAGGGGTGATGGCCGCATCCTCCATCAGCATTAACGTTGCACCGGCTATCGGCTCGCCTGTCACTTTGTTTGTAACCGTACCGTCAATAGTTCCTTTTGGAATCGGCTGTAGGTTGAAATTCGCTTCAACCGTCCCGTCTTTTAAAATTTCAACAGAACGTGTTTGCGAATAAAAGCCGTAGGAATCGGCTTGCAACGTGTACGTTCCTGCCGGGTGAATCATCGAATAGCTTCCATTTCTCGGATTGGTATTCGTTGATATACCTGTTTCCAGGACACTAACCGCAGCTTCTAATGGAAGTGAAGACACATGTGCGTCGGTGTTGCTTTTACTGTCGGTTTCCCCCATCAAAACAGGAGATTGAACGTTTGTGGGTTCGCCCGGTTTTATGGTGCCTGGGTCAATCGGTTTTTTATTCTTTTTCTCCGTTTTGTCCACTGCCCTTTTCTTGACAGCATCTTTGTTTTTCAACATATCTTCAGCTTTGACTTTCTTCAATGAAGTTTGATCTTTCCCATGCGGCATGATGCCCAGGTGTGCTTTTTGTGTACTGAAGATTGATGTGTCACTCAGGGTCACATCATCCAAATACCAACCTGGTAATTCAATGCTGCCATCACTCGTCATGTGAAAAGCGATGTAAATCCTTTGGCCGGCGTAAGCAGATAAATCAGCCTCAACGAACTGCCAGACAGTGCTTTGGCCGCTAAAGCGGGCAAGAGTTTCCCAATTTTGCTGATCTGTTGATACCATGACTTCTCCGAAATCGTCACCGTATTCTTCATATTGATACCAGTGTTTGAATTGCAAGAAGGCGTCTCCCTCCGGCAATTGAATAGGTGGCATCATCAAATAGGCATCGCTGTCTTCCGGATAGGCTCCTTCCAGATTGGTTGCATAGACATTTTCTCCGGAAATGGTACTCTCCGGGCCTGATGTTGGGACGCCTCGCTCCCATGAATTGTTCGTTCCATATGTGATCCAGGCAGGATCGGATTCAAAATCGGCACTGTAACCGATCGTAATTCCAGTTTCAACGGGTACTTCATACAGATTAGTAGTTACTTCGTTTCCGCCGTAATCAACGATTTGAAATTTGTAGGATACAGAAGAACCTGTAACTGCATTCGCGGGAATTGTGGCGCTATACATGCCATTGGATTCATCACCGCTTACAAGTCCCGCCTCCACTGTTTGCCACTCATCCTGTGGATCCAGATACTGAAGGTGCACTTGATTCACGCTGATATTGTCCTGAACAGCAATTTGTAATGGAAGTTTCATCCCTTCATATGTTTGCGGCGGCACCTGGTGCTGATAGGTTGGGGCTTCCACATCATCGTATAAAGGGTCGTCACTTAAGGCAACATCATCCAAATACCAGCCAGGGTAAGTTACACTACCGTCACTTTGTAAATGGAAAGCAATGTACACACGTTGACCGGCATATTCCGATAAACTGATCTCACCATCCACCCAGCCGTCGCTTTCACCTGTAACTGTATCAAGTGCTTCCCAATTTTCACGGTCAGTAGAGATGAAAACTTGTCCGTTATCATAACCATCCTCAATGTTATACCATTGTTTGTATTGAAGATAGGCGTCACCCTCGGGCAAATCGATAGGAGGCATCATGAGCGTCATGTCGGTATCGCTGCTATACTCTCCGTCAAGATTAGTTGCATACACCTTTTCTCCTGAAAAAGCTGAATCAGGCCCTGAGGCCGGAACGCCCCATTCCCAGGAATTGTTTTCTCCGTAGGAAATCCATCCGATCGGAGCAGTTTCAAAGTCAGTGCTGTACCCAACCGTAATAGCAGATTTAACAGTCACGTGATATATATCGCTCATGACGTCATTTTCGCCATAATCAACGATATGCCATTTGTATTCGATTGAAGGTTCTGATACCGCTTCTCCGGGAATCGTTGCGGCATAAACCCCGTCTTGATAATCTCCGCTGATTCTCTCTGCGTTAATGGATTGCCATTCATCATCGGCGGAATTTCGATATTTTAATTCAACTTTCTGGATGCTGACATTATCTTGCACCGCAATTTGTAATGGCATTTCCAACCCGGCATAGGTTTCACCAGGTGCTTCATGCTGATAGGTCGGTTGTTCGTTATCTTCACCTTCCCTCGTGACCTGACCTTCGATTGTACCGAGGCCGGAGGTAACCGCCGAGACTGCTTTAAAAGCTTGTACCAAACCATAGCCATAGCCGTTATTCGGAGTTTCCGGGAATGCTTCGTCGGTCAACGGTTTTGCGGTATTCAGCAGAATATTCTCGATTTCATCAACGGTCAGTGATGCATCAGCCTGGAGCATAAGGGCTACAGTTCCCGAAATATGCGGCGCTGCCATTGACGTTCCACTATAACTGCCGTCATATCCACTCCCGGGTACCGATGACCGTATGCCGACTCCAGGTGCGACAAGTTCCGGCTTGATTTCCTCATAAGGAGAAGGCCCCTGCAATGAAAAACCGGCCAGTTCGTCGTCAAGATTCGTCGCCCCAACGGCAAAAGATTCCGGATAGTTGGCCGGTGCTGCTACAGAACCCGGTCCTCCGGGGTTGAAAATGGTTGTATTCCCTGCAGAGAAGACGGGGAAAATACCTGCGGCGCGCCAATTTTGAACCACAGGCCGGAACCATTCGTCCAATCCGGCACCTCCGCCCCAGGAGTTATTGATTATGTCAGGAGCTTTTTCAGGGTGGGGATTGCCTTCCGAATCTTTCGGAGCCAAGAGCCACTCGGCGGCCTCAAGAATATCAGCGTCTGAACCTGTACCTGCGGAGGTAAAGGCTTTAGCTGAAATCCACTGCGCACCGGGGGCTACACCGATTTGATTCGTCCCGTCAGATTCAGATCCGACCATGGTTCCAGTAGTATGGGTGCCGTGGCCCAGATCATCATAAGGAATGTCCTGTCCGTTTACGGCGTCATACCAGTTAAATTCGTTTTTAGGCTGATTAGGGTTTTCAGGATCAAACCCGCGGTATTTTCTTTTCAGTGCCGGATGATCCCATTGAACACCGCTGTCGAGACTGCCGATTACGATCCCGGTGCCGTCAATCCCCATATTCCAAACCTCTGGCGCTCCGATGTGCCTAATATTTGAACCTATGTCATCATCATCGGACGTTTCAGCACTGGCCTCGGCCTTGTTTGAGTTCTTCTTTTCGGATTTTTCTTTGGCATTTGAATGGATTCCTGTGATGAGATGTCTTGTCCGGTTTGGAAGAATTTTTTCAATCTTGCTGAACCTTGAGAGTTCTTTTGCCACCTCTTTCGTTCCTGTTACCGCCATCGCGTTCACAATGTAAAACGACTTGAAACGTTTAACCTTCCCAGCCTTTTTTTGTTTCTGTAAATATTGTTTGACACTGGCCTGCGTATCTATAGCCTTGGCACGCAATGCGGAAACGACAGCTGTACGTTTTTTCAATTCCATTTTTGCAGAACTGAAACGGTTTTTATGTGCTTCGTTGACAGCTTCTGTCGCTACTTTTGCCGTGTTCACTTGTTCTTTAAATTTAAGCAGGAATGTAACCTGATCATGCTTTTGGAATTTTTCCGCCAGGTCTTCACTTATTTTGATCTTAGATTGCAGCTTTAATTGATGAAGAGATGTGGAAACGTCCGAACCTGTTTTTGCCTGGGTATGTCCCAAACCAGACCAGCCATATGAAAACAGCAACAAGAACACCATGGTTACCCTAAACCATTGAGCTACACAACGTCTTCTAACCTTCATCACGCGCTGTCTCCCTTCGAATCGTTATATCACGTGACAGACGGCAATCAATTTGTGACTGACCTGATGTGCGGAAATCCACCTCCTTTTTTGAAATCAATGGAAATCATGTTGTTCCTACAATAATAAACAGGAAACGACAGGTTGTCAGTTAGATATCGAATTATTTTGAAAAATGATAAAATAGATGTGGGTATATAGCCCTTTTCTAAATCATATTCAACATTGCACATACTACTATGGACCTAACAGGATAAGTATTTTGACCCAGCAAATTTTCAAAACTGCATTGAAGAGGTTAATGGCTATCCTGCTATGTAGCGCACATTGAGGTATCAACTAGAGATTGCATAAAGAACGTAGGTTTGGTAGTATATCTATAATTATGGTACTAGATTATGAGGTAACCTACGGAAGGTGAGAGGCGATGAATCCATTCCCCGTGAGCCAACAAACCGCAAGACGGTTTCTTCTTGAATCTCAGCAACTTTTATCCGGACAGGAGGTTTCGACTGAATCCGGCAACTTGGAAAAAACTTTAAAAATGGTTCGGAAGCTCGAATGTGTACAGCTTGATCCAGTATCAGTTGTAGAACGCAATCAGCACCTCGTTTTGGCAGCCAGAATACCTGGTTATAAACCGGAGTATTTAAATCAATTGCTTTATCGTGGAGATGTATTTGAATACATAGCTAACGCCGCGTGCGTGATTCCAATTGAGGATTATCCATTATTTAAACCTGTTCGGAAGCGGATTTGGGAACAGTTGGAAGAACCTCTTGAAAATTCGGAGAGAGCAGTCAAAGGGGTTTTAAAACGTTTGAAGAACGAAGGTCCCCTCCCTTCCCGTGAATTTAAATCGGAAAATCGTGTACATGGTTATTGGGACAATAAAGTGGCAAAGACGAAAGAAACGTCACATGCGCTGAACCTTTTACTTGATGCATCAATCATACGTGTGGTTCATCGGGAAGGAAATGAACGTTATTTCAATCTGACGGAATCATCGGTTCCGAAGAAAATACTAAAGGAAGCCGAAACAATCGGAGACTTGGAAGCACGCCGGTCGCTGATAGATAAATATATACGTGCCTATCGGCTCATTGACCCGAGGGATTCCCGCTTTGGCTGGCAAAAGATGACTGCAGCAGAACGGCGAAGCGAAGTGGACGAACTTGTGAAGAAAGAGAAATTGGTGCCGCTGCAGATTGAACATGCAAAGCGGGAATACTTTATTATGACTGAGGACCTCTATAAACTCAAGGAAATATCCCAGACGGAGCCAAGAAACCCAGTAGAAGGTCCGGTTCGCTTTTTATCCCCGCTGGATAATTTACTTTGGAGCCGCGAGCGTCTGGCAGATTTGTTCGGATTCCATTACCGCTGGGA
>DASVCO010000173.1:0-5610 GCA_036381575.1 Caryophanales bacterium | reverse complement strand
ATAAGCAGTTTCAAACATGAACCTCATAAGGTGCGTACAGCCTGCGGGCCGTCACCAAATGCTGAACCTGATTGGTCCCTTCAAAAATGTCGAACACCTTCACATCCCGGAAGAGCTTTTCAACAATGTGACCATCCAATCCGACAGGTCCAAGCAATTCCAGGCATTTCGAACACACATCAAGTGCCATTCGACCTGAATACGCCTTGCACATCGCGGCCTCTTTCGCATTTGCCTTCCCTGTATCGGCCTTCCAGGCTGCTTCCCATGTCAACAATTTCCCCGCTTCAATATCCTGCTCGGCTTCAGCCAGAATTTCCGCAGCCGAATGATAATGGCGTCCTTGCTTCGGATATTCTTTCCTCACGACATCAACCGTATATTCATAGGCCGCGCGGGCAATCCCGTTGGCCATGGCCGCCACGATAGGACGGGTACTGTCAAAAGTTTTCATCGCCACCTGAAACCCAGACGGCCCGGAGCCGCTTGATTGATAGAGTTCCTCACCTCCAAGAAGATTTTCCTGAGGCACGAAACAATCCTCGAATAACAGTTCTGCCGTTTCGTTCGCCCGCAGCCCCATTTTGTGGGCTAATCGAGTGCAGCTGAAGCCCGGCGTGCCTTTCTCAACCACAAAAGCACGCTGCCCAGCACGCCCCAAACTCCGGTCCACGGTAGCAAATACCACAACCCAGGACGCCCTGCCGCCATTTGTAATGAAAATCTTTTGCCCGTTCAAAACGTACCCGCCGTCAACCTTTTCCGCGGTCGTTCGAATCCCTGAGGCATCCGATCCTGCCTCAGGCTCAGTCAATGCGTAAGCTCCCCAGCGAGGCTTATCTTTTGTAAAAATAGACAGGAAACGCTCTTTCTGTTCAGGTGTCCCGCTGCTTTGGACGGGAGGTCCGCCAAGGCCGGCACCCGGCAAAGACAGCGCAATCGCCGGATCGCCCCAGGCCATTTCTTCTGTCGCCAGCACCGCCATTCGGTTCCCTTCTTTTTCGGATTTCGTATCTTTTTTTGAAGTGCCTTTCCCACCGCCTGAAAAGGATGAAGTGTTCAGCTGGATCCCCATTTTGTTGACCTTATCCAACCAATCATCCGGTACTTTTTCCAGCTTATCGGCTTTCATGGAGATCGGCCGCACTTCGTTCTCGGCAAACCAGTGAACAAGATCCTTAATCTGCTTCTGTTGCTGAGACAATTCAAATGAAATCATTGGGCGACCTCCTCTTTGGCCCCTGATATAATTTGCTTTCCACGGCGAACGGCCATATTTCGTTCCCGGCCATACAACGCCACTTGCGCCTGAGCGTCACGCATCCACTTTTCAACCGGATATTCCTGGACAAACCCGTGGCCGCCCAGCATTTGAACGCCGGAATCCGTTACAAAACGAACCGCACGATGAGCTCTAGACAATGCCTGTAAAGAAGCCCCTTCAGCATCCGCCGCACCGGAATCAACCTTCTCAGCCGCTTGCCAGACAAGATGATGAGCTGCCCGGGTCTGAATGGCCATTTCCGCTACCGTAAAAGAAACACCCTGGAATTTAGCAATTTCCTGTCCGAAAGCCTTCCGTCCGGCTGTATATTCAACAGCGTAATCAAGCGCTGCTTCCATCAGCCCCACTTCCTTGGCCGCCTGCAGAACCCGAATGCGTGCATACGCTCCGGACAACAATTTCCTCGCAGCCTCTCCTCTAGCTGCGACACGTCCATCATCAATCTCCGCACCCTCAAAAACAATGCGGGCACAGCCCGCAGCAAGCAGTCCGAGACGATAATCCCCCTGCTCAGTATGCCAACCGTGATCAAGCCATAAAATAAGCGGCTCTCCTTCAGAATCAATCACCGCCACAGCCAAATCATCAGCAGACGCTGCAAGCCGGATTGGTTCTGACTTTCCTCTCAAAATCCAGCTGCCTCCGCTGGATATCGCTTCAACTTTATTCCATGGAGCTTCACTATCCGTTGCGTCAAGAAAGGCTGCATTTCGCCACCGTCCGTCCTTCCCAGTCTGCTTGGAAGATTCATAGACTGGATTGTCGGGTTCAAGGCGAATCAGGGACGCAACATCCCCAAGTCCAGGCAGCCCTTGCACCACACCTAGATCACCGTAACTCAACGCTTGCAGCATCTGTGCCTGGGAGATCAATGGAAGTTCCAATCCTCCCCAACTTTCAGGAAGTTCAAGCCCGAAAAATCCCAATTTTTCAATTTTTTCAGTCAGATCAGCGTTTACAGCGCGATCTTCCTCACATTCCCTTGCTTTCGGACGAATTTGCTCAATGGCAAATCCTTTGGCAACATCCACAAACGCCGATTCTTCTTCTGTCGGCTGAAATGAAATCAACTATCGTTCCTCCCATCCCATTATTTGATACTCCTCCACTATTGTTTTTGCCGCCAAATTCCGATGAAATAAAGGAATCAGCGATAAAATTTTCTCTATGTACGGGAAGCCGTATCGATTGTTTTTGCCCATTGCCGAAGCTGTTTCTTGTCTGTTTTACCTATTAAATTTTTCGGTATGTGGTTAACAATTCTCAGAAATCTGGGAGTCTTATATTTCGCCAATTGGTCCTGGCAAAAGTCGATCAACTCCCGTTCCGTAACCTTTGAACCCGCATCTGTCACAACGTAGGCAACCACTTCCTCTCCCATTCTCTTCGAAGGTGTACCGACAACCCCCGCTTCATTCACATCCGGGTGTGTCATCAGTAGTTCTTCCAGATCACGAGGGTAAACATTAAAGCCTCCACGGATGATGACATCCTTCTTCCGGTCGACTATAAAGACATAGCCATCTTCATCAATTCTGGCCATATCCCCCGTGTGAAGCCATCCGTCACGCAGGATTTTCCCGGTTTCCTCCGGCCTGTCGAGGTATCCTTTCGTAACGTTCGGACCGGACACAATTAACTCACCTGCCTCATTCGGAGGCAGCCGATTCCCGCTTTCATCAATAACCGCCACTTCAATCCCTTCAAGCGGAAGCCCGACGGATCCGGGCTTGAAAGGTTTGGTTGGATCCGTAGCCGTCACAATCGGAGCGGCCTCCGATAAACCATACCCTTCCAAAATCACGCACCCGAATTTTCTTTGAAAGTCGGTTGCCAATTGCCTCGGAAGAGAAGCCGAACCGGAAATACAGGCAATTAAGGTTGATGTATCATACTGATCGGCAGCTGGATGATTGTACAATCCATGAAACATTGCGGGAACCCCGGCAAAATGAGTGACTCCGTAACGCTCAATGGCTTCCAGTGTTGAAGCCGGATCAAATTTCGGCAACAGAACATCTTTATCTCCCAACAATAAGGAAGTGTTCATGATCGTGAATCCGAAAGCGTGCGACATAGGCAAAAGCCCCAGGCCAACGCGCCCTTCCTTCGTCGTTAATACCCCGGCAATTTTCGCGGCTGCTTTGGCATTCGTATAGAGATTTTTGTGGGACAACCGAACTCCTTTCGGTTGTCCCGTCGTCCCGGCGGTATACAATAACGCTGCCTCGTCATCATCTTCGATAGATACACTGGGAGCCTCCTCTGGCTGGTGGCTCATCTTTTTCCTTAAAGATGTAACCGAATCCAATTCTTCAAGGGTGAAAATGTCCGCAGGGTCGGGTAATTCCTTCGCAGCCTCTCTAACCTTTGGCAAAAGCAGATCGTTTGTCAGGACAATCCGCGGCTGACAATCCTCCAGAATGTAACGGACTTCTTGAGCTTGGAGCAGGGGCATCACGGGGACAACGACCGCCCCGCTTTTGCTGATTCCCCCGAATGCGATAATGACCTCCGGGCAATTTGGCATCGTCACCACTATACGATCTCCCTTTTCCACTCCCAGGTTCCGTAAAGCATGGGCCAATTGAGACGACAGTCGATCACACTGCACATTTGTATATTCTTTGTCTTCATAGATTAGGGCGGGATAAGGATCAAATTGTTTGATATTATCCCGCCAAATCTCAGTCAGGTTCATCCTTCATCCTCCTCATTCAGATGCCAATTCCCACAAACACAACGCACAACTGTCCCTTAACATCCGAACTTTGAGTAAATTATCATTTATGGACAAGGTTCCCTGCCTGAGACAACTATTGTGTAGGACTGTAGGCAGCAAGCACATCCTGAAGGCGGATCGCCAGCCCCATGTCTCCGTCAATTTTCAGCTGGCCGTTCATAAACGCTTGCGTGCCGTTCAATTCTCCTTCAACCATTTTCTTAAAATCCTCAGAATCTATGGAAAGGGTGCAATCAGGTGTTTCCGGAGTCCCTTCCACTGCGGAGCCACTGTCGGGGCGAAGGATAATTTGATAGGTGCCTTCTTCCTCACCGCTTAAATCAAACTGATAAACCGCCTCAATCCCTTGCGCCCGGGACGGATCTTCCTTAAGAGCTGAATCAATTAATTGAAAGACTTCCTTAATAGCTGGCATTTTGTTTCCTCCTTATGATTTAAAATGTTTTAATAAACTATTTTATCTGGTCAACGATAATCTTATATTTCAAATCACATCTGCCAGGCATCCCCCCTTTAAGGGCTTCGAAAATCCAATGAATCCAGAATAATCATAATTCCATGTCACTTCCAGTGTAAGCCTTTACTTTCCGAAACCCCATTCCGAAAAAAGTCGGGTTTTCTTTACTGCCGAATCAGTGAACCCGATAATCATACGGCGCAAAAAAACCTGGCTTATGCCAGGCCTGTTAACGAAGGGATTCATCTGAAGTCCTTGCTCTCTCCTTTTTCAATGCCTCCACTATCTGTTCAGCATCAAGAGAACGGCTGTTCAAAAACGCTTCCCATTGATTTTTCATATTGTAGCTCAGCCGCAAAAAGCCCAATGCAATTCCTTTGGTTGAATGGTCATCAAGGAATACCTCTGCAAAGGCGTCTTTAATTGTCTCCTTTTTCCCGGGCACACCATGATCTTTCCCATTCATAAGATGATCTTCCAATATTTTTCCAATTTCCGGATTCATCGGACCCCCGCTTTGTCGATAAAACGCCTCGATTCTTTGATTCATCGTCAATTTTTCCTGTTCTTCAGTCAACGGTAACCCTCCCTTCAATTCTGTGTCTCGCGGAAATGTTCCCTATAAAACCGATCTTATAAAAAAATGAATCCGCTTCCAATTCCGAAAAGTGTAGGGGAGCTTCTTCCACATCTGTCATACAACAGTGGGAAATGATATAATCAATTATAGAATGAAAGTTGAAGAGAAATGATTGGAATAAGGCTCTTCCAATCCAAATAATTATGTAGAAAGGAGGGAATCCAATGTCCCTGACGTTAAGCCGGCAAATGCAAGCCGTTTTACAAAATGGCTTGAACATTGTTCGTGAGCATCGACAGCTCATTCTGTCAGAATGGGAAAAGATCTCGATTTATCTTAACAAAACCAGGGAAAAATCCGTGTACGAGCTGGACGAAACGATCAACTTTTTTTCCGAATGCCTGTTTTCTGAAAATCAGGAGGAGATGGAAGACCTGTTCAAGAACCTGGACCAGCAATGGAACCGGCGGTTTTCCGGTCCGTTTCGACCCAATCACCATATTTTCATCATTACGCTGCTGGAAAACGCGGCCCATGAAGCCATC
>DASVCO010000172.1:0-28163 GCA_036381575.1 Caryophanales bacterium | reverse complement strand
TGCGGACATGGAGTTTCCGAGTATTGAAGATGAGGAAGGGAACGAGGTGGACGTTACTCACGGCCGCTATATTCGTTTTCTTGAAAGTAATGACCCACGTGTCCGTCATGATGCTTTTAAGGCTATGTACGACACCTATGGGCGTTATAAGAATACATTCGCTAGTACGTTGAGCGGGGCAGTGAAAAGCCATAATTTCTATGCCTCAGTTCGTCATTATAACTCGGCTCGCCAGGCGGCACTCGATGCGAACCACATTCCTGAAAGTGTATACGATAATTTGATTGACACTGTACATAAACATTTACCGTTGCTGCACCGTTATGTACGGCTCAGGAAAAGGGCCCTTGGCCTGGAGGAACTGCATACTTATGATCTTTACACTCCACTTGTGAAAGACGTTGACATGAATTATACGTTCGATGAGGCAAAGGAAACAGTTTTGAAGGGACTTGAGCCTCTCGGGCAGGATTATTTGAATGTAATCAAGGAAGGATACCAGAATCGCTGGATCGACGTTCGTGAAAATAAAGGGAAGCGCAGCGGCGCTTATTCGTCAGGTGCCTACGGAACCATGCCTTATGTCTTGTTGAATTGGCAGGGCAATGTAAACAGCTTGTTTACCCTCGCCCATGAACTCGGCCATTCCGCACACAGCTATTACACGAGAAAATATCAGCCGTACCCTTATGGGAACTACTCCATTTTCGTAGCAGAAGTGGCTTCAACTTGTAACGAATCGTTACTGAATCATCACTTGCTCGATGTCATCGATGATAAGAAGAAGCGTTTGTATCTGTTGAACCATATGTTGGAGGGGATTCGCGGTACCGTTTTCCGTCAGACAATGTTTGCCGAATTTGAACAGATGATTCATGAGAAAGCCGCCGACGGCGAAGCGTTAACGCCTGAGTTGATGACGAAACTGTACTATGATTTAAATGTGCAGTATTTCGGAGAAGACCTGATTGTGGATGAGGACATTGGCCTTGAATGGGCGAGAATCCCTCATTTCTATATGAATTACTATGTGTATCAGTACGCGACCGGGTTTAGCGCCGCTGCGTCGTTATCTAAACAAATTCAGGATGAAGGGAAACCCGCAGTTGATCGTTATATTAACGGTTTTCTAAAGGCAGGCAGCTCGGATTACCCGATTGAGGTCTTGAAAAAAGCCGGTGTAGATATGACATCGCCAAAGCCGGTGGAAGATGCCCTTGGCATGTTTGAAGAAGTTCTGATCGAGATGGAAGAGCTTCTGTGAAAATGAACGAAAAGAATGGGAAGGTCACCGTGAAGGACGGTGGCCTTCTTTATGGCTTCGGCGTTGGCTGAAACAGTGTAAAGTGAAGAAGATCGAGATGAAAAAGAGGGGAGCGGAGGTCCACAAAGGTTCGAGGTGCATTAAGCCAAGCAAAAAGTAACCGAAGCTGGCGAGACAAAGCAAAAGCCCTGTGAAGAAGAGAATTTTGTACATGATACAACCCTCCCTGATTCTATGCTATGAAGGGAGGGTTGTAGCCATACCTATTCATTTTTGTTATTGAGACTGGTGTTGGGCTTCTGCTTTCGGTCCCCGATATTGCCAGAAGGTACCGGACTTAATCGGGATGCGTTCAACCAGTTGTTTCAGCACAAGTTTCTTCATATGGCGCTCTACTTCCTCACAGCTGAGGTTATAGACCACGGCAATTTCCTTTGTTGCTACAAATGGGTATTTCTTCAGGAAATCTTCTATAGCCGGCGGTTCGGCTGTTTGCGGTTGCTGGCCGAGCATTTCGCAGATGACCTGCTCATACGCCTCATATGGGAAATTTCCGCTGATTTTGATGCCTTCTTCATCAGCATTCGCATTCAAGAACACCAACGTAGGCAAATGATCAACCTCCATTTCGGAGGTGGTTTTCATATCGCATTGAAAAGCCCTGACGGCCCCCTTGGCGCGAATATCGTGTTGAAATTCCTTGAGGTCAAGAGCAGAATCCTCGGCACAGCGAAGTAATACTTTTTCATCTGAAATGTTTTGTTTTTTCAAAAAAAACGCTTCACGAAGTTTTCGTAAAAACCGCAAGCCCGCCTGTTTCCCTTGTAATTCGGCCGCCTTAACCCCAATGGAGGCTGTATAAGAAGATGAAATGGGGTTCTCCAACCAGATGTCACCGTCACAAGGCATTCCGTAACGGCGGGAGATTTGATCCCAGCGATCGGCTCGATCCTGAGCGATCTTCTGTTCATCTTTCTTTTTCTCGCAGTTATTCAGTGTATTAAGTCTTCCTCCGATTAAATAACGTAATTTGAAATATTGTCCGTATTCAATGGTAAGTTTCTTGATAATCGGTTCAAGTTCCCAGCACATTGGGCACGCGGGGTCAATAAAAGCGTAAATTTCTATTGGTTTGTGGCGTGCACCCGACTGGGAAAATGGTGAGGAAGAATAAGTTTTGCATTCACCTGACGCACCGTCGCAATAGGAGCCGGTCTCATAAAGCGTCATGTTTATTCCCCCTTCGTGCTATGTTCCTCTCTTTGATTCATCATATTCTGCGCAATCACTGTTAAACGTTTATAGATAGCCTCACGCCACGGTTCCTCCAAATGTATTTCATCCATGGCGGCGCTCATACAGGAAAGCCATGCAGAGGCGCGCCTGGGTGTAATCGGGAAACGCATATGGCGTGCCCTGAGCATCGGATGCCCGTGTTCTTCAAGATAGAGCGGTGGTCCTCCCAACAATTGCGTCAGGAATTGTTTCTGCTTCCGGGCCGTTTCGGTCAAGTCATCCGGAAATATTGGATGAAGATCCGGGTGCCGGGCCACCCTTTTATAGAAAGCTTCCACTAATTTGTCTATGGTTTCAAATCCACCGATTGCCTTGTACGGATTCAGCGGTTGTTGCTCATTCATGAACGTTCTCCTTATTACTTCCAATGTATTTTTTATTGTAGCAGGGTGGTGGTTAGACAGCAAATGATACGTTTGGCCTCTCGCTGTTTTCAGAGGATCTATCGTTCGATTTACCCGTCCTGCGACCAAGCCGGGAACATCTGCTTCAGTGAATGACTATGGGCGCGGGAGCAAGCATCTGCAACTGGAAAACACAACTTATACGGCTTAAGGTGACGGAATAGCACCCAACAAAGCTTCAACGAGTAGACGATGTTGCGGAGGAGCCGAGAAGACTACTTCTTGAACAAACTGGTGCTTTTTTGCGGAATCACAGTTTATGTGAGGGTTGTTTAAGTGAATTGCACCGAAACCCGAATATATGCACGAAAATCAAAACCGAAGCGGAAAATCAAAACCGAAGCGGAAAATCAAAATGTAACGGTTGTTTCGGTTTTAGCGCCCAACAAAAAACACCCTTTCACAAGAAGGGTGTCAAACAGAAGTATATGTATTCAGAACGCGTCGGACATAATGTTGTGTTTCCTCGAATGGAGGAATACCGCCGTATTTGTCGACATTACCTGGACCGGCGTTGTAAGCGGCCAAGGCAAGGGCTTTGTTGCCGTTATATCGATCAAGCATTTGCTTCAAATATTTCGTTCCGCCTTGAATGTTCTGCCATGGATCAAAGGGGTTTTCCACGCCGAGTCCGCGAGCGGTTGCCGGCATAAGTTGCATAAGGCCTAGAGCTCCTGCTGAACTTCGGCTCATCGGATTGAAATTGGACTCATGACGGATAACTGATCGGATCAACCTGGGATCAACTCCGAACTGATCGGCAGCCTGCCGAATCAGATTTCCAAATTTGCCGTGGTTGCTATCAGCTGTAAAGGCTTCGTTTATCCCACGATTTTGGATTGGAAACGAAGATTCCGTTCTGGGGGCGGTTCCCGCCTTCTGGGGTGTCGAGGATACCAATTCTCGTAATTGTTTTTCCAGAATTGCTCCGAAATTCAGTTGCGGGAACGGCTGAGCAGTTGTCCGGCTTTTTGCAGGGCTGAACTGTTGAAACGCCCGTAATTCTAATAAAGTTTGATATAACCGAATATCCATTGAAATTCGTCTCCATTCCGGCCTGAGAAATTAGAAATGAAAAGCAGGATTAAAGCTTCCCAAACCGTTCATGATCATTTTTCATTGGCTCATGTAACGATAAATTTCTTTAAGTCTATCAGGATATTTGGAAATGAGCAATCCTATTTTTTCCTGAAGAAACGGCGGATTTTGTTTTCAGTTTCCCGCTTTGGAATGCCAAGGGATCCCAGAAGGTCATGAAAGATCTGCTCCCCGCTGTTCTTATCCGGGCTTTCATATTCCAGTTCATAATCCTCCGTTCCTGAATAATAGCTGTGATCAAGAACGATAAGGCCATTCCTGTAAGGAGTTTCCGCGCGTTCAGTTGATAAGGTCCCCAGCAAATTAAGAGACCTAACAGGGATTTTCATTTTATGTAAGGCATCGATAACCTCACCCTCGGGGAAATGAGAGCAAGCTTTCACGTTAGCTGTTTCCTGTTCAGTCAACGTTTGATGGGTTTCCAATAATCCGTCTGGATGCGGTTGCTTCAGGGTCAGCGTTCGGGTGTTCTCTTTTTCACGGATTCGTAACGCACATTTATTGTTTTTGAGCATAAAGTCGGTTGTGTCAAAATAATGATTATGCTGAATTTTGAAATCAGCTTGTTTGACATTGAAATGATGGCAGAGTTGCTCGAACTCCTTTTGGTTAAGTAAATTCTTGAATTCAATTTCAATTTCTTGGCTCATAGAAACATTCCTTTCTCGGTTACATTATATCAAATTTTACTCAGTCCTGAATCGGCAAGGGCTTGGCTTATTAACAAGGTCGACATTATGATAAACTAGAAAAAGATCAGTCTCTACCTGTAAAATGAATCGGGAAAAGGCTACTACGTTGGGTTTGACCCATTAGACTTCAGGGACATTGGGATGGGTTTGTCCTTTCGGAGGAATGATAAATGGATTGGAATGTGTTGTTGGCGCCCTATGAACAGGCCGTCGATGAGCTCAAAATCAAACTCAAAGGCTTTCGGGACCAGTATGATCTGATGACATCCGACCATTCACCAATCGAGTTTGTCACCGGGCGTGTAAAACCGGTGGCCAGCATCATGGATAAAGCAAAACGGAAGGGGATCGCACCTGAAGATTTAGAGAAAGAGATCCAGGATATTGCCGGGCTGCGGATTATGTGCCAATTTGTCGATGATATTGAGGCAGTCATTGAACTGATTCGCAATCGCAGCGATTTCACGGTTGTGGAGGAACGGGATTACGTGGCGGAGAAGAAAGAAAGCGGGTATCGTTCTTATCACTTTGTGATTTGTTATCCTGTTGAAATGATCGATGGCGTAAAAAATATTCTGGTCGAGATCCAGGTTCGGACACTGGCGATGAATTTCTGGGCGACGATTGAGCATTCTTTGAACTATAAGTATGAAGGGCGAATCCCGGAAAATGTGCAGCAGCGCTTGCAGCGCGCCGCGGAGGCTGCGTTTCGGCTAGATGAAGAAATGTCGAAGATTCGGGATGAGGTCAGAGAGGCTCAGAAAGTATTTCAGCGGAAAAGGGATCAGAAGCATAAGCGAAATTGAAGGGGATGGCCATGAAATTTGCAATACAGGTGAAGGGCGACGAAACGTCGAAAAAAATAAAAACGAAAATCTATCGTTACTTAACGGAATTTGAAATGATCTACGATGAGGATGACCCCGATGTGGTGATTTCGGTTGGCGGGGACGGCACGTTGCTGCATGCGTTCCATCGGTACAAAAATCGTTTGGAAAAAACGGCTTTTGTCGGTGTACATACGGGACATCTCGGTTTTTATGCTGATTGGATGCCGGAAGAGCTTGAGAAATTGGTCATTCACATCGCGAAAACCCCATTTCAAGTTGTAGATTATCCTTTGCTTGAGGTAACTGTGCGCTACATTGACGGGGCTAAAGAAAATCGTTATTTGGCGATGAATGAATGTACGGTGAAAGCCTCCGAAGGCTCACTGGAGATGGAGGTTGAAATCAAAGGGGAACCGTTCGAAACTTTCCGTGGCGACGGGCTTTGTCTCTCGACACCTTCAGGAAGCACGGCTTATAATAAGGCGCTCGGCGGAGCCATCATTCACCCGTCACTCGCTTCCATTCAGTTGTCTGAGATGGCTTCCATCAACAATCGGGTGTTCCGGACTGTGGGTTCTCCGCTCGTCTTGCCGCAGCACCATACCTGCATGCTTAAACCGGTAAATGATGTTGATTTCCACATCACGATCGATCATCTTTTCTTGCTTCATGAAAAGGTGAAGTCGATCCAATGCCGTGTGGCCCGGGAAAAGGTCCGTTTCGCCCGTTTCCGGCCCTTTCCGTTTTGGAAGCGGGTCAAAGAATCATTCATTACCGACTAGATAACATAAAGAAACACGGCGGGTTCATATAAAATGAACTTCACCGTGTTTTTTAATTTATTCAACATTTTATTCGAACATGTAAGTGCGCCTTCGTGAATGAACATTCAACACGATTCCGACAGCGATCATGCTTGTAATCAATGAACTCCCTCCGTAACTGATGAAGGGAAGAGGAATGCCTGTAATCGGCAACACCTGAATAGTCATGCCGATATTCTGGAACACCTGGAAGGTGAACATCCCGATCACGCCGGAGCAAAGGAAGCTGCCGAAGCGATCGTGGGTTTCCAAAGCGGCATGAATAATCCGGTAAATGAGCAGGAAATATAACGAAATTACAAGGCTGGCGCCAAGGAACCCGAATTGCATGGCAATCACCGCAAAGATGAAATCCGTCCAGGCTGCCGGAACGTAGACATTTCCTCCCTGGAAACCCGCACCGTACAATTGTCCCGAGCCGACAGCGTTTAAAGAATGTAGTAACTGGAAAGCCCGGTTGTCGGTATATTGTTCCGGCCATAGCCAAGAGTAGATACGATCCATTTGATAGTCCTTAATGAATGCATACTCGGGAAAATATTTGTAGATCAAAAGGTTGACTCCGACAATCAGAATCAAAATCAGTCCCACTGCCAATAAAATACGCCAGCGAATTCCTGAGATCAACAGCAAACTAAGCATGATCGCCGCAAGGATGGCCGTTGTTCCGAGATCAGGCTGAACAGCGACAAGGCCAAGTGGAATAATGGATAAACCGACAATCTTTCCGAGCAAAAGGAGATCATCACGTACGGTTTTCTCCGGATAAAGCTCATGATGTTTCATGGTAACATGACTCAGAATCACGATTAAGAAAATCTTCATAAATTCTGAAGGCTGAATAGTTCCGGCTTTTGGGATATTGAACCAGCTCGTGGCACCATTGTTGGTGACAATGAAACATCCATTGTCACAGCTTGGCAGAATACCGATTTGCCCAAGGAACAAAATCAAGAGAAGGAAAACGCCAAGCCCATATAGATACCAGGCAATATGGCGAAACCGGTCAAAATCAATAAGCATGATGATCGCAATAGCCAACCCGCCTAGTACATACCAAATAAACTGCATGAGTGCCACATTTCCGACATAATCCTGTTTTGGAGCGGAATAGATGGAAACCAGGCTGATACATAGGAATAGAAAGATTATAAATAATAAGGTATAGTCAAGTTGTTGTAGCGTTGAATTGTTATCTTTATCCAATCTTATCACCTTCATAAAAATCTGCTTGATACAAAAAATAACGAATTTCGATGTTTATTTATCAAATAGGCCTTGGCGTATTTGCGTTCGGATTTTCACCACACCCCAAAAACAAAAAGGGCTTTTCGGGGACCTCGGGAGTAAACTAAAAAAATCTGTGACATCCGCCGGAGGCTTTGGCTTTATTCCTCGAAGAAGGAAATTTTTGATGAATAAGGTCAAACCAATAACTATCTTATCATATCGGAAGGTATTCCAAGAATAAAAAAATGAAATTTATAAGAAGCCTTTTTTTCATATAATCATTAGACGAGCTCATCTGTATTTTTGTTTCCGTATCAGAAAGTAAATTTGTTGGTGAATATATCTTGTTTCAGCAAGGAAGATAATCGACCATGAGAACGCGATTAAGAAGATAGATAAGGACATTCTTGCATCAAAGATTAGGTGGAACCAGGTTTTCTTTATGATTTCATAAGGGAAACAAGGAAAGGGAGAGGGGGAGAAATATGCAGAACAGCGTTGAAAGCAAGAATGAGTTGTATAAACGTTTAAATGAAGCTGTGAACACGGATGATATAGACACGTTCCGTGATTTGTTCAATGAGATGCATCCTTATGAACAGGCGCAATATTTTTTCGCGCAAGATCGTGAACTCCGCATGAGGCTTTATACTTATTTGTCGCCGGAGGAATTGGCGGAGTTATTTGAGAATGTCGAAGATGAAGAGCAGGAAGTCTATATTTCCGAAATGGAACCGAATTATGCGGCGCAAATGTTATCGGAAATGTATGCTGATGACGCGGTCGATGTGTTGAATGAATTGGATGCCGATCAAGTCGCAAGCTACTTAACGCTAATGGAGGATGAATCCTCGGCTGAAATCCGCGAACTTCTTCATTATGAAGAAGAAACGGCGGGCAGCATCATGACCACGGAGTTTGTCGCCATTCGGGAATATGAAACGGTTGAGGAAGCAATGAACATATTGAAGAAAGAGGCCCCTGAAGCGGAAACGATTTATTATGTATTTGTGATCGATGAAGATAAACAGCTGTCAGGCGTGGTTTCGCTTCGTGATTTAATTATTGCTGACGGGGGAACGTTAATAAAGGAAATTCTGAATGAACGGGTTGTGTCGATTTCTGTAGGAGCCGATCAGGAAGAGGCGGCCAAGCTTATGAAAGATTATGATTTTCTGGCACTTCCTGTTGTTGATTTTCAGAACCATTTGCTTGGGATCATCACGGTCGATGATATTGTCGATGTCATTGATGAAGAGGCTTCCGAAGATTATTCAAAGCTGGCGGCGGTCGCCGACGTTGATGTGAATCGGAACCCGCTGATATCCGCGAAGAAACGTTTGCCCTGGCTCGTTATTTTATTATTTCTGGGCATGTTGACGGCTACGCTTATCGGGCGGTTTGAAGATACCCTTAACAAGGTTGCGATTCTGGCGGCCTTTATTCCCGTGATTGCTGGTACTTCGGGAAACAGCGGAACACAGGCACTTGCGGTGGTCGTCCGTGGCATTGCAACCGGGGATTATGATGATTTAAGCCGTGTAAAGCTGTTCTTTCAAGAAATGGGAACCGGTTTGATAACAGGGGTAGTCTGCGGTTTTATTTTATCAGCGATCGTTTATTTATGGCAGGGGCAGTTGTTTTTCGGGCTGATCGTCGGGTTTTCCTTGATGTGTTCATTGTTTGTCGCGACCCTTGCGGGCGCATTTGTTCCTCTGATTATGCATAAACTAAAAGTCGATCCAGCCGTGGCCTCAGGGCCGTTTATTTCAACTATAAGCGACATCATCAGCATGTTGATTTATTTCAGTATCGCCTCGGCTTTTATGAGTTATTTGCTCTAAATCTTTTTCTTGACCTGGTGAAAAGGATCGGGTAGAGTTAGGAAAGATTTTCTGGAATGGAGGTCATTTATGGAAGGGTCACAGGCATCTTTCGCCTCACTTGTTATTGTTGTTATCGCCGCTTTTCTGACACCAATTTTGCTGCATCGTTTTCGGCTTCGTTTCATCCCTGTCGTTGTCGGAGAGATTATTGCAGGGCTGATTATCGGCAAAACCGGTTTTGACCTTGTGGAAAAAGACATGTGGATCGAGACCTTGTCAACTCTGGGCTTTATTTACTTGTTATTTTTGAGCGGCGTTGAGATTGATTTCTCCGTATTTGCGGGGAACAAAGAAAAGAAAACCTTGCCGAACGGAAAGAAAGAACCGAACGGAATGGTTGTCGCGATCACGATCTTTGTGATGATGATCGTGCTTTCCTATTTACTTTCACTGTTATTTGTTTGGGGCGGACTCATAGATAACGTGTACTTGATGACGCTTGTGATTGCGACCATATCACTTGGCATCGTTGTTCCTACGATTAAGGATATGGGCATTGTCAAAACGAGCATTGGCCAAATGATCTTGTTGATAACTGTTGTCGGCGACTTATTGACGATGATTCTTCTTGCCGTGTTTGTCTCTCTTTTTTCTGAGGAAGGAAGTAGTACCTGGGTCCTCCTGATTCTATTCGCTGCAGGAATTCTTCTGTATTTTGTCGGGAAGCATTTTCGACGCCAGTCATTTGTGGAGACGATGTCGAAAGGCACCATTCATCTTGATACCCGTGCTGTATTCGCGCTCATTATTGTCCTTGTAGGACTTTCGGAATCGCTCGGAGTGGAAATTATCCTCGGTTCATTTCTTGCCGGGGCCCTTGTATCCTTGTTATCGCCCGACCCGAAAATGGTCCAGAAGCTTGATTCCTTCGGTTACGGTTTTTTAATTCCGATTTTCTTCGTCATGGTTGGGGTTAAATTGGATTTATGGGCATTGTTTTCTGATCCGACCGTGCTGATTCTTATGCCGATGTTGTTTATAGCTTTTTTCATAGCAAAGGTTGTTCCGGCACTGTGGATCAAAAAGTGGTACGGCTGGAGATCGGCGTTCAGCATTGGTTTTCTTGTGTCAGCCAAGTTGACTCTGGTCATCGCCGCGGTCCGCGTCGGCCAGGATATGAATTTGCTCGGCAACAATTTGGCATCGGCTATTATATTGGTAGCTGTTATTAGTTGTATCATCGGGCCAATCTTGTTCAAAAACATGTTTTCACCGCCGGAGGAAGAGGAGAAGAAGACCAGGGTTGTCATTATCGGTGCCAATCAAATGACTTTGCCGCTATCGCTTGAATTGAACCGAGAAACTTACGAGACGACGATCTACCATACATTGCAGGAGAAGATCGACCATCATCGCTCCAGGGCATCCGCATTTACTGTGAAGGAACTGGCAGATTATAATGTGGAAACATTGGCGGAAGCTGAAGCTTATAACACCGATATTCTCGTGGCTATGACCGGAAATGACGAAACAAATGCGAAAATCGCGGAATATGCGAAAGAGCATGTAGACGGCCGCGTCATTGCGAGAATCGAAACTGCGGACTTAAGCGAGGATCTCCGCGAGAAAGATATTGAAGTGTTCTCCTCCTTCTTCTCGACGAAAGCCATTTTGAAGGCGATGATTGAGTCTCCGAGTGTGGTTGATATTTTGACGACTGAGGACAACGGTTTGTTCCAGCTGCAAATGCGCAATCATGATTTTGTCGGGATGCGGCTGCGAAATTTTCCATACCTTGGTGATACGATTATCGTTAGGATTTTTAGAGACAACAATTCTCTTGTCCCCCATGGAGACACCGAATTGGAGATGAACGATTGCCTTATCGTTACCGGCTCGAAAGAACATGTGGAGAAAATGGAGGAAATGGTGCACGGTTAGTGAACAAAGTGAGCGATCCCCTGGCCAAAAACCAGGGGACCCTTTTTGTCAATTTTCTACTATTACCTGTTCCGATTCCGCTCAAAGCAAGGACATGTTATAATTGTGAACAAATCAACATAATGGAGGTAACTATACATATGGGTATATCATTGGAAGGTCGGACATACGTCGTTATGGGCGTGGCCAACAAACGGAGTATTGCGTGGGGGATTTCCCAGGCCTTGAGCAATGCTGGGGCAAGATTGATCTTTACATACGTTGGAGAACGCTTTGAGAAGAATGTCCGGAAACTGGCGGATGAATTGGACCGCGATGACTCGTTGTTCTATCCGTGCGATGTCACGAGCGATGAAGACATCGACAAGACCTTCACGGCTATCAAGGATGAGGTCGGAAAGATCGACGGCATTGCACATTGTATCGCTTTTGCAAAGACAGAAGAATTGAAAGACGAATATATGAACACAACCCGCGATGGATTTCTGCTCGCGCAAAATATCAGCTCTTACTCGCTGACAGCTGTTGCAAAGGCCGCGAAAGAAAAGGACTTGTTCACTGACAGAGCCGGAATCGTGACAATGACTTATCTTGGCGGAGAACGTGTTGTAAAGAACTACAATGTAATGGGAGTCGCCAAGGCGTCCCTAGATGCTAGTGTCAAATACCTGGCGAATGATCTCGGCAAATATGGGGTCCGGGTTAACGCGATTTCGGCAGGTCCGATCCGGACCTTGTCCGCAAAAGGAGTCGGTGACTTCAACACTGTGTTGAAGGAAATTGAGGAACGCGCTCCGATGCGTCGAGCAATTACCAAGGAAGATGTCGGAAATACGGCATTGTTCTTAATGAGCGATCTTGCTTCCGGTATTACCGGGGAAATGATTCATGTCGATTCAGGATTTAATATTGTAGGGATATAGAATATAAGCCTAAAAAGCGCGCAGGGAGGAAAAGGAAGCTCCTTACGCGCTTTTGTTTTCCATTACATATTTTCCGTTTCATATGTGCATCCTGAGAAGGAAGCTGCCAAGTGAAAAGGAGTCTTGAAATGGAGAAGAACACTTATTATGTAAGGGTTGGAACCGGGGAGGTTCTTCAAGATCGATCCGCATTCGAGTGGGAATACGAAATTCAAGCAACAGAGGAGCAAATCAAGAGGTTACAGGAATTGTTGAATCATACTGGATCGGCTTCAGATCATAGCTTCTGGCGCTCTTTAACGCCTTATCCGTATCATCATGACGAAGAAAATGATCAATATGACGATACTCTTGAATCCGTTTATCAAATCCTTCATGAGTTGGGTGACGCTGAAACAAAGGAACATATAGAATCTATGGGTGTACTAAAATAAGCCTGGAGTCCAGGCTTATTTTTTTGTGGCTAATACCAACTAACGCATCCGTTAATTAACGTCGTTTTTTTAACTGAACAATACCGTCATGATTCCAACCAACAGGGCAACACTTAAGGTGAAAATAAGGTAGGAAGCAAAATGCGGATTAAGGGCAATGCGATGGTGTTTATAAGGGCCGTGAATTTCATCCGTTTCTCCTTTATGTTGTTTCACCCTGTAAAAGGAGTAAAACACGCCGAAAAGTCCTATCAGCAACAGTAAAACAAATAAACCGATGAGTGTGATATCCAATGCTTGTACGCTCCTTAGCAAGAAATAGTTCTAGGAATTATATTTGCCAACGGCAGGTCATTTATGCATAGGAAATGGAAAGATGAAAGAGATGGTTTATTTTATGGAAGGTTTGACAACAATGAAAGCAAACCATGTTTCTTCGAGGTGGCATTTATGGATATTATTTTAATGACATGCCTGAAAACCTTTGTCGGATTTACAGTATTGTTAATAGTGACAAGACTTCTGGGCAAAAAACAAATCGGGCAGATGACCTTTTTCACTTATATAACAGGTATTGCGATGGGAAATATCGCAGCGGAACTTGCAGTACATAAGGATGTAACTCTCCCGGCTGGGATTACCGGTTTAATATTATGGACGTTGTTCACTTTTATAGTGGAGTATATCAGCTTGAAATCAGGGAAGGCGAGAGTGATTCTCGACGGGGAACCAACAATTGTGATTCGAAAGGGAGTCATTCAGGAAAAGGCAATGGGGCAAATGCGCTTAAATATGGACGATTTAACTATGTTACTCCGGAACAATAATGTTTTTTCAATCCAGGATATTGATTATGCCATCATGGAGCCGAACGGAAAGCTGAGTGTTTTGAAAAAGCCGCTTCAAGAAAATGTTACGAAGGGTGATATGCAAATACAGGCGCAAAGCCGGTTGTATATGCCGACTGAAATCATTGTGGACGGCAGGGTGATCATGAAAAATTTGCGGGAAGTTGGTTTGACCCAAGCCTGGTTGAATGATCAGTTACACTCATTTGGCATTAATGATGAAAAGGAAGTACTGTTAGCTGAACTTCAAAGTGACGGCAATTTGTTTGTGGAAAAGAAAGCAGCTGAACGTGGCAGTTAAAAGGAGGGTGACACCCTTTATGCTTCCCGTATTAGAAGGTATAATCTGCCGGTAAATATCTCGTGTCAGCAGAGAAGAAAATCAACGTTGAAGACAAGAGTAAGTTGATAGATAAGCACTCCGTCGCCCAAAGCGGGTTCAGAAAGGAGTCTTCCCCACTCCGTCGCCCAAAGCGGGTTCAGGAAGTAGTCTTCTCGGCTCCTCCGAGACATAGTCTACTCGATGATGCGTGGTTGAGGGCTCCTCCGAGACATAGTCTACTCGGCGATGCGTTGTTAAGCGCAACTAAGGCTTTCTTGCATCAAGGACTTGGCGCAGGCCAAGTTTTCTTTATTCTTTATTTCGATTTAACAGCTTCAGCGTGCCTCTTATAAAGATCATCATGAAAAAAATGCCTAAAAACGAGTCAACCCACGTCCAGGTATAATAATCAATTAATTTTGTGTATTCCTCCAGAAATTTCTCGACAATAGTTAAAAAAGCACTGTATATGAAGGCTTGCCCGATCAGGCCGGGCCAATTCGAGTCATAGGAAGTTTGGTAATAATAGATAAAAATCACCGGTAACAATAAATATTCATAAAGAGGACTGGTATCATAATAGCTCGGGAAAATATTGACGGGATAACTCAGCATACCTTCTTCCACGACAAAAACACTGAGAAATGAGCTTAGGTAACCTGTAAAGGTAAAGATGAAGAGCCACTCTCTAACAGGGGATTTCCTAAAACTCAAGATCAGCAAAAGAACACCGACTAAAAAAAAAGCCCACAGAAGCAATTTGTCCATACCATAACCTCTTTGTATCGATAGATAAATATCTCTTGGGGTTATTATGAATGAATTTTGGATGTAATATACAAAATCATGTAGGTGTATGCAACTAAATTGAAAAACCAGGACTGTTCTAGGAAGTTATACGACAATCCTGGTTTTTCTTTGTACTTAGGGAATGGCGCTTAGCGGTTTACATCATGAGATTTGATTCAGTCGTTCCGTAAGTTTTTCCTGTTTTGTGCGTTCGAAGGCAATGGCATTTTCCAGCTCAGTGACAGCCGTATCGCTTTGAAGAGAGTATTTGTCGCGAATGACATCGTACAATTCGTATGGGAACATCATGTCAATGTACATCACTCTTTTTTGCTCGTCTGTCAGCGGATTGACCTTCTCATAGGCCGATAACATAAGGTCGAAAAGATCGTCTTGCCATTCCGGATAATCCGACATCATCGGAATAATGATTTTCCTCAAATCACGGATCGGAAGGTCATAAGCAGTCGTGTCGAGGTCGATAATCCATACCTCGTTGTCCACCAAAATGGTATTTCCTGTTCCGTAATCCTGATGGCAAAGGGACGGCTCCCGCTTGCATTCCTCGACCCAGTCACCATAATGCGATTCTTCCAATTGATTGAGAATCTTTCTTCCCGATTCAACCCATTCATCAGCCAGTTCAAGATACCTTTGAGAGAAAGCATTGTTCGGCTCTTTCTCGGCAATCAATTTCCAAGACTCCATTTGTTGGCATCTTTTTGTATAGTGTCTCGGCCAGTGACCGAGTTTGGATGCCGCAGGCAGGCCTTCGGGCGGCAGAAATCCCTTGGAATTAAGATGATATTCCGCAAGCCCTTTCATCATCCATTGAATATCTTCGGAAACATTCAGATCAAATTGACGCCCTTCAATCCAATCGTAAACAACGAACAGGAACGGGCCATGTTTGGCATACAGCTGCTGATCCTTTGTAATGATGATGGAAGGAACGTGTCCCCCTTTTTCAACAAGATAATTTTGGGCATGGATGGAGAACAACGCTTTTTTCTCGGGGCGATTGATTCGCTTCAGGCAGACAGGTCCCTCGGGTGTGGTAACTTTCCAGACGAGGGCCATTTGCCCGCCCTGAATAACCTCAATATTCTGTACTTCGAGTTCCCATTCCTTCAGTATTTCTCTGCCGAGAATTGTTAATTTTTCACGCATTTCCGGTGTGAGCTCGGGTTCTTGGGCTTCCACTTCCTGTGTAAGCCCGGTTTTGCTATTCGGTCTCTCCTGTAAATGATTTTCCGATAATCTTTCTCCTGCGTCAGGGTCTTTTTTCTTGGAATCCGAAAGATTTTTTACATAAAACGACTTAATCTCTCCGCGAATCAATACTGGACCGACAGAGAGTATGTTCGGATATTTCTTTAACATCGTTTCACCTGCTTTGAAGGAAGTTTCTGTATTCACTTTATGTACGATTGTCTTAAAGTGATAACCCATTTTCGGGTTTTCGCCTTTTTTCGTAATAAAGGGCAGGTGGCGATACCGGAGAATGCCTTCTTTCGTATGATGGGTGTACAGGAACAGATCCCAGAGGTCAGAGGCCGAAAGCCAGATTGAGAGGGTGGGTTAAGGATCAATCTGAAGGCTTCTTTGATTGATCAAAATCCGGCCTCCGGACTCTGATCAAGGATATTTGATAACAAGGAGGCCAGACGATGAAAATCGCATTGGTCGCAACGGAAAAATTACCGGTGCCTGCGGTACGGGGTGGAGCTATTCAAATCTATATCCAGTCATTTGCTCCGCTCATCGCCAAGCAACATGACGTTACCGTTTTTTCAGTACGAGATTCGACTTTGCCGGATCAGGAAAATGTGGACGGTGTCGAATATATCCACCTGGAAAGAAATGATTATGTCTCCGGAGTGGCTGAACAATTGGAAAACGGAAGCTTCGATGTTGTTCATGTTTGCAATCGGCCGGCATGGATTCAAACCCTTTACCATGCTTCCCCAGACAGCAGATTTGTGTTGAGTGTGCACAATGAAATGTTCGCCCCTGAAAAAATCAGTTCAAAACAAGGACAACAATGCGTTGAACTGGTTGACCAAATTACGACAGTAAGCGACTACATCGCCGATACGGTATGTGAACGTTTTCCCGAGGCCCGCGAAAAAATCGAAACCGTCAATTCCGGTGTCGATCTTGAGACTTACCGGCCGCCCTGGACAGATGAAGGGCATGAAATTCGTAACGATATGCGGGCGCAGATGGATCTTGAAGGGAAGAAAATCATATTATTTGTGGGCCGGCTCAGCAAGGTGAAAGGCCCTCACATTTTGCTTCAGGCCATTCCCGCTATTATCAAGAGCCACCCTGAGGTAGTGGCCGTATTTGTCGGTTCAAAGTGGTTCGGTGAAAACGATGTCAACAAGTATGTCCAATTTCTGTATACGCTTGGGGCTTTATACCCGGACAACGTCAGGTTTATTAAATTTGTCAAACCATCGGATATTCATAAGCTGTATACAATGTCGGATGTATTCGTGTGCTCCTCACAATGGCAGGAACCCCTTGCCAGAGTGCATTATGAAGCGATGGCGGCCGGATTGCCGATCATCACAACAGACCGTGGCGGCAATAGCGAGGTCATTGAGGAAGGCAAAAATGGATTTGTCGTCGATCAGTTTGAAGATGCAAATGCCTACGTTGAGAAAATCAATCACCTGCTCAATGATGATGCGCTTAGAAGAAGGATTGGCAAAGCCGGACGCGCCTCAGCTGAAGAACGTTTCGGATGGGAGCACGTCGCTGATCATCTGTTGCGTGTTTATGAAGGGGCTGCCTCAGCAAGAGGGGGTGAGAAGGAGTGAAGAATCGTCAGGCAAGCAATGAAGAAGCTGCGAACATTATTAAGCAGTATCCTATAGAGGCGAAAAGCATCAGGCTTCTCTCCGAGAGGGGCGGTCGCGCTCAATGGCTAATTGAAACAGACCAGGGTCGGCTGATGCTGAAAAGGGAACAGCGCAAACCCGAGAAAATGTTGTTCATCGCAGGAGCCCATAAGCATTTGCAGGAAAACGGCCTGCCCATAACGGATTTGGTTGAAACCAGTGAGGGTGAACTTTGTGTCGGTGAAGAAGAACGCAGTTATGTCATGTACAAAAGCCACAACGGCTTGCCGTTGAATTATTACAATGCCGACCATCTGCGAAAGGCGATGGCATTCAAAGCCGAATTTCATGAGAAATCAAAAGGGTATATTCCTCCGAAAGGTGGAAAAAAACGACGGCGACTCGGAAAGTGGGAAAAGTTGTACCGATGGAAACTGCAACAATTGGAAGGGTTCAAATTGTTGGCATCCCAACAGGGGCCAGACCCCTTTTCAGAGCTATTTCTCATGCATGTTGACGGAATGATGGAGAGGGGAAGGCAAGCATCTGAAGAAATTCAGCAAGAATCGTTCAAGAAGCGAGTTCAAGCTTACGGAGAAGAAAATGGTTTTTGCCAGCAGGATTTTACGTTATCCCGTTTGACCTTAAAAGACGGTAAAGCGTTCATGAAAGAATTGCGTTCAGTCAACATCGATCTGCCAATGAGAGATTTGCGGATTATGCTCGACAAAGTAATGAAGAAGCTCTCGGTTTGGGATATTGAACTGTGTTGTGAAATGCTTAGGGCTTATCATGAAGTTCGGCCGTTGACACAAGAAGACTTGAGAACCCTCTGGACCGATCTTCGTTTTCCCCATCTTTTCTGTTCTATCGCACAAAATTATTATTTGCGGGAAAAGAAAGCATGGTCTGACTTCAAATATTTAGCTGCCCTGAAGAATGTGATGGCGATTGAAACTTCTAAAAATGAGTTCCTGAATCAGTTTGATGAAATCTATGAAAAAATCACAGGTCAATGATGAATTTCATTCCGATGAAGAAGGAGGGAGACATCATGTCTGAACGCATCGAAAAAGAGGAACCAATGGGAAGCGCCCAGCATCCGGATGATTCCGGCCAGCCTTCTGAGGAAAACGGCATCACCCAGGTTGATCTGCAGGAATATGAGTTTTCACCGCCGGGATCAATGGGGTGGACCGCAAAGGAATATGAAAAACTGATAGACCAACTTCAAAAGGATAAGGAGGGAGAATAGAATGTCCCAGGAACATGATGAAATCTTGCAACAAGCGGCTGAATTTATAAAAGAGCACGACCTCAAAAAGTTGAAAATCAAAGGCGCCGATGGCGAGAAATTCACGGTCGAAACGGAAGAAATCGAGGAATCAGACGAATCAGAGGAATCAGAGGAACCAGAGGAAGAAAAATAATTCATGGCGTTGGGAGGCGGGGGCTTCTCAACGCTATTTCTTTGACGGTGGTAAATCGGAAACTCTTTTGCAGCCGGCGAAATCCCGGTCTTTTTTCATGCCTATTATTCTAGTTTATGAGATCGATAGGTGAAGGCGGATTTATTCAAATTAAGGCAGGTTCATCAATACGCCATATTGGCTCGGCACATATACATACAGTACAAATGATCACTAATGACAAATGAAAGGGGACAAAATGATGTCAGAAGAAATGGATACGAATTATCTTCAGTCCCTCGTTGGAAAAACCGTGCGTTTATTCAAGGGAGGACCGGAATCCAGGGTTGGAAGACTTCTTGATGTGAAATCGGATTACCTGACGATGGACACTAAAGAAGATGGCGTAGTCTATTACAACTTAATGCACATAAAAAGTGTCGGAAAGAACTCTAAAGAGGACCAGCTTTATCAGGAGAGGAATGCGGAGGAAGATAGCTTTCTTGACTCCGATTCTTCAGAAAACTGTTTTCATGAAAAGTTGGAAAGCCTGAGGAACCAAGAGATTTTGATAGACCGTGGAGGTCCTGAATCAAGGAAGGGAAAACTGCTGGATCTCAGAGAGGATTTTCTGGTACTGGAAAATGACAAAGAAGGCGTGATTTATTACAGAATCCACCATATAAAAAGTATCAGCCGACCGAAAAATAGCGGATTAAAGATTGGTTCAGGTCCCGATACCGAAGCTGGACCGGAATATGTAAGAGAGGCCAGTGACTTTGATCAATTGCTCAAAATATTAAAATATCGATGGATTCAAATTAATCGTGGAGGACCTGAATGCATTGAAGGGATTCTTATCGACAGCAATAAAGAATATCTTGTTCTGGCTGTCAACGATGAGGTTAACCACATTCCCATATTTCACATCCGCAACATTAATGTAGTTATTCATGCGGGAAATAACAATCAGCATGGTAAAGAGGATCAGAAGGAAAGCCAGGGCAAAGGAAGCCAGGACAATGGAGGTCAGGACAAAGGAAGCCAGGACAAAGGAAGCCAGGACAATGGAGGTCAGGATCAAGAAAGTCAGGATATAGGAAGCCAAGACAAAAAAGGGAAAGACAAGAAAAAAGATGAGAAGCAGGAAAAGGGGCAGGGGGAAAAGGACAAGGAGCACGATTATGGCAAGAAAAAGAAAAGATACAAGGTTGAAATCAAGTCAAAAAATGATGATAAGAAAGAGGAAAACAAAACCGAGGGACATGATGAAGAAGATGAACTGCAGAGGAGTCCGAATATCCCTCCTAAGCCATTGGTTTTCAAGCTGAAATAATGCTTTGAAAAAGACAGGTTTAATTCTTATTCAAGGCGAGGTTGGAGGGGCAAAGGAGGTCGAAAAAAAGTGATTGTTGTTCCTTTCCTCATCATTATTCCGACAGGCTATATGTTTTATACCTTGCTGAAACCTTCTGAGAAAGATTTGCAGAAAACTGAGTTCAGGCTCCGCAGGAAATCACTTCCTAATACAAATGTATTGGGACAGAATCAAAATGATTGAGATCCAAATTATTTTTACGCTGACCATCTTTTTCATTACCGTATTATTTATTGTATGGCGGCCGCTGGGAATCAATGAAGCTGTTCCTTCTGTTTTAGGTGCAGCCCTCATTTTTATTGCTGGAATCGTCCCGCTGATTGATATTTATGAAATTATGGGCATTGTGAGCGGGGCATCCATTACCATACTGTCCACAATTGTTATGTCCATTGTGCTTGAAAGTATCGGTTTTTTCAGATGGGCCGCTTTAAATCTCTTGATGAAAGCCAATGGTTCCGGGGTGAAACTTTTTTGGTATATAAACATTCTCTGTTTTTCAATGACAATGTTTATCAATAATGATGGCAGTGTTCTCATTACTACACCGATCATTATTCAGATTGTGAACATTTTAAATCTTAAACCACATCAAAAACTCCCTTATCTGTTTGCCGGGGTATTGATTGCAACAGCTTCAAGTGCTCCAATCGGAGTGAGTAATCTAGCTAATTTAATCGCTTTAAATATTGTCGGACTGGATTTGAATTCTTATGTGAAGATTGTGTTTGTTCCGTCCATGATAGGACTAGTAACGATAAGCCTCCTTTTGTTTTTATATTTCAAAAAGGATATTCCCAGAAGAATTCACACCTATTCCAATGATCCGGTTACATTTAACCTTTTGAAGGCCCCGAATGATCGTTTTGGTGTTAAACACCACCCGTTATATCAACCTTCAGGATCCCGAAAACCAGTAGATTGGAAAATGTTCCGTATTTGCATCATTATCGTTATCGCGGTAAGAGTAAGTTACTTTACCTTTACTCCTCTCGGGGTTCCAATTGAATTAATGGCTATCATTGGCGCAATCCTTTTGATTGCGATTAGAATGTTCCGGGAAAAGAAGGGAGTTGGTGATGTTTTAAAAAAGACTCCCTGGCATATTTTTATTTTTGCATTCAGCATGTACGTCATAGTTTATGCGCTGAAAAATACCGGATTCCTCTCATTTCTTGTTGGTATCGTGCAAGAACCGATTTCCGGTAACCTTTTGTATGCCAGTTTGATCATGGGATTGTTAACAACGGTTATGTCCAACTTTTTCAATAATTTACCTGCTGTTATGATCGGGACCTTAATGTTGGTTGACATGGATCTGAAATCGCAGTTTTTGCAAGTTGCCTATCTTGCAAATGTTATTGGAAGTGATATTGGTTCTCTTTTAACACCGATGGGAACGTTGGCAACGTTAATTTGGATGTTTATTCTTAGGAAAAGCGGTATCCCGATCACTTGGGGAAAGTATATTCGGGTTGTTTTCATGGTTGTGCCAATTGGTCTAATGCTCAGCTTGTTAAGCCTGTATTTATGGGCGAATTGGATTATTTTTTAGGAGGGAAACCAATGAAGGAATTTGAAAATCATTTGGGAAAGTTGGTGAAAATAGAGATATCCGGCAACATTGTGCATCATGGAAGGCTTGTGGATTGCGGTTTGGACATACTGGTGATCTATAACGGCAGAGACTATTTATATATCCCTTCTCTCCATATTCAACATTTCAAAGAAAATATAGATAATGATGAATTGGAATCACAAATATCGGGGAAAACGGAGTCCCCTATCAGTGACGATTTAAATAAAATTTCATACCGCAAAATCCTTGGGAATGCCAAAGGAGGGTTTGTAGAAATTTACGTAACCGGTAAGCAAACGATCCATGGTTATATTACAAATATCATGAATGATTACTTTACCTTCTACTCGCCGGTATATAAAACAATGTTTATTTCAATGGATCATATGAAATGGTTAATGCCATACAACAGCGTGCGTACTCCCTATTCTCTAAAGAAAGATCAATTACCGGTAATTCCCTCCAGTATTTCGTTATCCAGAACATTGGAAGAACAGTTGAAAAAAATCGAAGGAAAACTTGTTGTTTTCGATATCGCGGAAAACCCGGATAAGATCGGCCTCCTGCAAAAGATAGAGAATAAAACGATCGAACTGATCACAGCACGGGAAGAACGAATATATCTAAATCAGAGGCATTTAAAAACAGTTCATATGCCGTGGTTGGAATAAGCCGGTTGAATTCGTGAGCAACAGCAAAGACCTATTGATCTGAATCCGCCAAATGAGAGAAAATCGGTCACTTTGGGGAAATAACTCCGTATTCATTACAGGAAGAATACAGAGTAACCGGGAAAGAAGGATGTGTGAAACCGCAACTTCGGTTTTAAACAAAAACAGGCCGGGGGTGAAAGCTCTTGGTCTGCTCGTAGTCCTCTTACATATTCGGACCAATAATAGAATTTCAATGGAACTATATGGATGAAAAATGTACAAGCACGCAGGTTATGGACGCTAAACGGCTCTACCTATTGGCGGATGTTTCAGTAATTTTCGGGTTGAAAACCAGATGATCGCACTGGATACCCACAGGATCAACGCTGAACCGAAGCCGACTATGGACCACCATGCGATAATTTCCTGATTTCCAAGGGTGATGGTAACAGGAACGAAAAGCATCGTAATAATGGAAAGCAGGCAAAGCAGTAAACCGGTAATATAATGGGTTTTCACCTGAAAAAGATAGGCGAGCGGAAAAAAGTGAATACCGACAATCAAGGCAGTCACAGGGCAGAACCAATCAAAGTGACCGGTAGCGCCGGAGATGGCACCGGCTGCGCCGATCAGAATAAATTCCAAAGCGGATATAATACCAAACCATTTATCAACCTGTCCCTTTTCCTTCGTGGCAGTTGTATGTGTTAACCTCCTGGATGCGGCATTTAATGAAATCCCGCAAATAAAAAGAGTAATCCCGATCAAAATGATGGGAATCAAAAAAATGATCATTCCTAGGCCCTGTAAACCGATAATTCCGGTAATCGCCCAAATGATGCCGAAAACCGTCATAAAGAAGATTCCTGAAGCCGCCCCTCGTGCAGCTTCTCTTGAAATGTTTGTTGTCATGGTACACCTCCTTTTTTTATATACGTTGTTTGCATTCTAAGGTTTCAATTAATTTCACATGCAATTGAGATAAAGATAAAACCCGGCCTAAAGCCGAGTCATTACAATAGATTTGAAGATCTTCTTTTTTCTGAACAAGATATCTTTCGAACCGGTTATGAAAACCTTCCAACAGCTTCTTCTTGCGAATTAAGGTCAGATGCAACAGTACTTTGGTAGACTTCTTCCAGTCTTTCGGCTGTATGGGAGAACTGAAAGTCCTGTTCGATATATTCACGGCCGTTTCGTGCTATCCAATCGGCAAATTCCGGATTGGAGAGGAGAAAATCAATTGCTTTCGCGAAAGCTTTCGGGCTCTGATATTGATTGATCAACCAACCATTGAATTTGTGTAAGAGAACCTCACTGTTGCCGCCGCGGTTTGTTGTGATAACCGGTAATCCAGCAGCCATAGCTTCATAGTGAACCCGGGCAAGCGGTTCTTCCCACTGGGAAGAACATACAAATAGATCCGCAGCGAGAAAAAGTTCGGGCATCTTATCGATCGGCACGAATTTTGTGAACTTTATATGGCTTCTGAGCGGCCAGGACAGGCGATACAGGGACCGGATGTAACTGTTCATTCTGTTATCGCTGAACCACTTTCCTCCGGCGATCACGAGCATAGCGTCCGGATGTTTGTTCAATATCCCGCGCATCGCGTTAATCAGGACATGAGGTCCTTTATTTTTGCTTAAACGGCCGGCAAACAAAATAACCTTGCGATTTTCAAGGTCGTATTGGCGCCGGGCGGCCGCACGAATTTGCTGCCCGTTTGTTGACCAGACGGGCGGGTATTCTTCGAGATTAACCCCGGAATAAACGACATGAATTTTCTCCTCCGCTTTTGGAAAGCGGCGAACTACTGTGTTTTTTATATAATCGCTGACAGTTGTGATACCGCTGACGATGTCGATCACTTGACGGCCAAGTGCAGTGGTGATTTTCGACTCATGCATCATTTCATTATGCAGGCCTAATATGAATCGGCTGTTCGGTGTGGCTCTCCAATATTCCGGTATATTCACAGGACGGTTGAAGACGTGGATGAGGTCATAGTGGCTTTCTTTCAGTTTTTCGCATATTTCGGTTACATAATGGTTTGCGGGAACTCTAATATAGTGGATGTCTTCCCGAATTTCTTCTTCAGGCAATTCCGGATCCGTCACTGAGAAAACGGTCAGGTCATGATTAGTTCGCAAATAGTTGGCGACCCCATCAATCATCGTCTGAATGGCGCCGCCGCGAATGGCAGGGGAAGGGAGCTTCTCAGTACAAATCAATGCCAGTTTCAAAGCTTTTCCCTCCCATACAGTTCTGATAAGTCTTGTATTTCTTCCGTTAGCCCTTTTGCCAGGGTTACTTTCGGATCATAATTTAATAGTTTTGAGGCTTTTGTGATATCCGCCCAGGTATGCTTGGGTTCTCCCTGCTGCTTATGATGGAATTCAAGCACGGCTTTTTTTCCGGTACTCTTTTCAAGAATATGAATCACATCAAGCACAGAGGCCCGTTCTTTCCCCCCGATATTGATCGTTTCGCCTACAATATTTTCGGCTGATAATACCGAAGCCGTACCGGTGACACAATCATCGATAAAGGTGAAATCACGTGTTTGTTCACCGTCTCCGTAAATCATTATCGGTTCCCCAAGTAGCAGTCGGCGGATAAAACGGTGAAAAGCCATATCCGGCCGTTGCCGAGGACCGTAAACGGTAAAATAACGCAGAATAACGACCGGTATCTCATACGCTGTTTGATAGACACGGCACAAGTGCTCCCCGGTTAGTTTGCTGACGCCGTAAGGTGACAAAGGTGCAGGGGGCGTGTCTTCTGCGGTTCTGCCTGAAATTTCTCCATAGACGGATGAAGTAGATACATAAATGAATTTCTGTAATGGACGATTACGGCATGCTTCAAGCAGGCGGTGGGTTGCAAATATATTATGATTGATGTAATCTTTGAATTCCTTTCCCCAGCTTGAGCGGACTCCCGGCATACCTGCAAGATGAAACACAGCATCTATTCCTTTTAAGAGCTGTTCCCAATCAGCCTCGAGCAAGTCGGTTTTGACGGATTGAAAACGTGGATATCCTTTAGCTTTCCTCAAATTCCGGACTTTCAGTTCACTTGGCGTTGTTCCGATAAATCCATCTACGCCGAGCACGTGATATCCTTTGCGAAGCAGATGCTCACATAGATGGGAACCGATAAAACCGGCAGCTCCCGTGACCAGAATCTTCATCTGCGCGCCACCCCCATGTAATGTAATCCGTGGGAACGGATAGTTTCACCTTCAAGACAATTGCGGCCGTCCAGGACGATGTTGCCTTTCAGGCGGTTTCTTACCTTCTTCCAATCCACCTGTTGGAATTCAGACCAGTCTGTCGCGATCACCAACGCGTCTGAACCGTTCAGGGACTCATACAAATCCTTGCAGCGAATTATTTCCGTCTCTATTTCGGGCGCCAGTGGATCATATGTCCAGACGCGGCAATTCTCCTCTTTAAGCTGTTCTATCAATCGAAGGGCGGGGGAGAAGCGAGTATCGTCGGTATTGGCTTTAAATGTAAGGCCCCATACTGTGATCTGTTTCCCGGATAATCCTGAAAGTTTCTGTTTCAATTTGTTGACGTACAGGTTAATTTGCGAATCATTGATAGCTTTGACCGTATAAAGCAGTTTCGGGACGACTTGTTTCTTCAAGGCGGAATGTTCCAGTGCATCAAGATCCTTCGGAAGACAAGAGCCGCCGTAGCCAAGTCCGGCTTTGAGAAAATGCGGGCCGATTCGAGGGTCGGTGCCCAGCCCCTTTTCCACATCTGCAATGTCGACTCCGTAAGCATCACAAATACGTGAAAGTTCGTTTACAAATGAAATCTTCGTTGCCAAAAAAGCGTTGGATGCGTATTTGATCATTTCCGCTCCTTCATGCGTTGTGATGATATAAGGAGCGTGAATCCCCTTGTACAGCAAACGAACAGTATCAATCACTTTTTTATTTTTTGTGCCGATTACGATTTTGTTTGGATGAAGGGTATCTTCAATGGCCGTACCTTCACGCAAAAATTCCGGATTGGCCGCAATGTCGAACAATCCAGCATGAACCCCTTTATCCAAAAGGTTGGTTTCGATTCGTTCATTGGTTCCCGGCGGTACAGTGCTTTTTGTCAGAATCAATGTATAAGAATCGATCGATCGAGCCAGGCTATCGGTCACTTCATCGATAGCAGATAAATCAGGGCTCCCATCAACTCCGGGAGGTGTGCCGACTGCAATCAAAATCACTTCGCAATTTTCCAGAGCTTCTACGTAGCTTGTAGTAAACCGCAGATGGCCGCTCTTCCGATTTTCACGGATCATTTCATTTAACCCCGGTTCATATACCGGGATCTCTCCCTGATTAAGGCCAGTGATTTTCTTCTGGTCCTTATCCAAACAATGGACTTCATGGTTCAACTTTGATAGTACGGCGGCTGTCGTCAATCCCACGTAACCGGCTCCAATCACGCAAATCTTCATGATCATCAACCTTTCTTGAGATATTGTATGGGTGGACAGAGTGAGCCCGTATGGACTTGCAACCAGTTACGCAAAAAACGGCGGATATCTCTCCGCAATGGCCCAACTTAACATCAAAATAGGAAAGAACGATCATCCTTCGGAGGGTGGTTTGATATGTAAAAGTCACTTTGAAAAGGGATAGTTATTGGGATGGACATTTATCAATTTTAGTCTTTTTAATCACACAAAACAGGCTGCTACTCTTATTCACAGCCTGTTTATTCCGCTAAAGGTTACTCCTATTCACCTTTTTGACGGTGTTTAGTCAGGAACACACACAATTCCAGCGAGTGAACGGCAGTCAACGATGAATTTTCTCGTTGAGGGGCCTTCCGTGAAAGTAAAGGTTGCACAACAATTTTCCGGATCAAAATTCACAAAGGTGAATTCCGTCGGAACTGAGCTACCGTTCTCATTGGCGTTTATGGGTTTGCTGTCCCCTTTCGGAAGGAGAAGAAACGCCTGATCCATGGTTGTTGAACAAATGTTACCGATGTTCTGGTTGGAGAGTTGACTTAAAAGGTCACACACACAACCTTTACATTTTGTCCCGCTTGCGGATCTGGTGTTTCCCGAGCAACAACCGTCATTTAGCAGACTGCTCATAACTGGACCTCCTTTAAAATTTCAGGTACCTGATTCCCATTAATCAGGATACTATACTATATAAACAATGAGTTTAGAATGTACTAGATAGACACCTAAAAACACTTAAAATGGTCTTTTGCCTTTAGTAGATCTCCCTATTTTTATTAAATGTCCAATCATTTCATAGAAGAATTCCATATATCAGTAGTGAAGTTGGTAAAGCCAACTAGATTTATTAAGGAGGAATGAAAATGGCACAAACCCTTCGTAGCCAATTGCTGATTTGGGAGGCTCGAGGAACGGTATTAGAAGCCGTATATGTAGAAAGAACCCAACATGATGATGAGCCTGATTTATTTGGTGTCACAGTGCAAGAAGTCGGTGGCAACTTTGTTGTATTTAATCAGGCAGGTTCCGGTGGCATAGGGAATATTTATGTAAGAATAGACCAAATCGTTGCAATTGATGCCT
>DASVCO010000171.1:0-8547 GCA_036381575.1 Caryophanales bacterium | reverse complement strand
AAAGCGTTTTTACTGCCGCAAATGTATGTCGGGCTGGTGCTCATTTCATTTTTCGGGTACTTTTTCTCACTTTTGGTACGCGGGCTGAAGGTCAAACTGACTCCGTGGAGGTAGGTGCACTTGGAACATAAAATTTCAATTCATCATTTGACGAAGGTGTTTTCGAAAAAAGGCGGAAATGTCGTGGCCTTGAAGGATGTTTCCCTTCATGTAAAGGATGGTGAATTTGTCTGCCTGATCGGTCCGAGCGGGTGCGGAAAAACTACATTGTTGCGAATTCTGGCCGGATTGGAAACGTCAAGTACAGGTGAATTCAAAATCCGCCGAGGCGACAAAAAGAAACCGTTGCAGTCGATGATTTTTCAGGAAAAAGGGGTCATCCCGTGGCTGTCGGTTGAAGATAACGTCGCATTTGGCCTGAAAATGAGGCATCTTCCGAAGTCATACATCAAGGAACAAACCGATTATTATTTGGAGAAGGTGGGGCTCAAGCAGTTTGCGAAACTGTATCCGAAAGAATTGTCGGGCGGTATGAAACAGCGTGTAAGTATCGCCCGTGCTTTTGCAAATGATCCAGAGGTGCTTCTGATGGATGAACCTTTCGGAGCGCTTGATGAACAAAATAAATTTATCCTTCAGGAAGAGCTGCTGAATATATGGCAGGAAACGAAAAAAACAGTGATTTTCATCACGCACAGCATTGATGAAGCGTTGTTGTTAAGTGACAGAATCATGCTGATGAGTTCACAGCCGGGGGAAATCGTGGCTGAGAAAGATGTAAAAATGGAACGGCCGCGGAGCATCGAACAGGTGCGTTCGAATCCGGAGGTCGCGGATCAATTCGTGGAAATCTGGGACCATTTGCAGACCGAGGTTCAAGGCGCACGGAGTTCTGTGAAGTAAGTCGAAGTTGGATTTCTTGTGAGAAATACGGGAATGAAGTTGTGTCGAAATATGTTTAGATTTAGCAAGAAATCGATATATCATAAAAGTTGATTATAAATGGGCGGAAGTTGATTATAAAATCCAAAAGTTGATTATAAATCTACGGAAGTTGATCAAAAATCGCAAAAGTTGATTATAAAAGGAAGGCCGCACCGATAGTGGGTGCGGCATACGCTCCTATTTGAGCGGGGAACGTGAATTTTAAGCAAATATAAGGAGGGAAGGACCTTGAAAAGGAAGGTTTTGTCGATATTACTGGTGATTCCGCTGTTGATGTTGGTGATTTCGGGATGCAGCCAGGGATCATCTTCACCCCAGCCGGACCAAAAAGGTACGACTGAAGCCGAAGGCGGCAACAGCGGAGGAAGTGGCAACGATAGTGGAAACAAGGGAAGCGGAAAGAAAGAAGACGGGAAGTTGGCGCCGCTTGATGAAACGGCGACAGTTATCATCGCCGAGGATGGATCAGCATCCGGGGCTGGCTTTTACATCGCACAAGAAAAAGGTTATTTCGAGGACTATAATCTTAAGGTAGAGTTCGCGAAATTCGCCAACAGTGACGCGATGCTGCCCGCATTGGCCGCAGGGGAAATCGATGTGGCCGGCGGCATTTCAAGCGCTGCTTTTTTCAATTCCATAGCACAGGGAATTAATGTAAAAATGATCGCCGACAAGGGCCACAACATTCCGGGGCAGTCGTATTTTTCATTCGTGATCCGCAAAGAGCTTCAGGACGAATTCGATTCTTACAAGGATTTCAAAGGAAAACGCATTGCCGTTTCCACAAGAAACGGGGTTGACGATTACATTTTTCAGCAAATGATCAATCACGCCGGGCTGACGCGTGATGACGTGGAATTTGTGCTGATGCCGAGTTTTGGTAATATGCTTGCTTCGTTGGGAAGCGGGGCCATTGACGCGGCATTGGAAATCGAGCCGTTGATCACAAAAGGAACCGCGCAAAACATTTCCGTTCGTTTTGGTGACACGACTGACTATGCGCCGAAAGCTCAAATCGCGATGGTGCTTGGGTCACCGAAATTCGTCAATGAGAGAAAGGAAGTCGCCCTGCGTTTCATGGTCGCTTATTTGAAGGGTGTCCGCGACTATAACGATGCTTTCCTAAAAGGAGAAGGTCTCGACGAGATCATCAAGATCATGACAGAGCATACAGCGTTGGAGGATCCAGCCGTCTGGAAAAAGGTTGGCATTACCGGACTTGACCCGAACGGCAAAATGTTCGTTGACAATATTAAAGATCAATACAAGTTCTATAAAAAGCAAGGAGCTATTAAAGGGGATATCGACTTCAGCAAGGCTGTCGACACCACCTTGGCCGAAAAAGCTGTTGAGATCCTCGGCAAGTATCCGTATGATAAGGTCATACAAAACAGTTTGAAAAATAAATAACAGACTGCCAAAGCCGTCCCGAAGGTGTGTTTCAGCACGACGGGGCGGCTTTTCATGCCTCCGAATATCGGGGAGCGTCGATTATTTCTTTGCGACAGCCACGCCGAAAGGGTAACGGATCTCTTTCCGAGGGGGTTCAAATGTGACCCCGCGTTGGTAATAAAACTCTACGCAGGAAAAGGGTTCGAAGAGTTCCCTGAATTCCACCGGCGTAAACTGATGGACGTGGAAAGGTTCATTGGTGTGTTTGCCGCGCCCCCGCCCAAATGGCGTCGATAAAATAAGTGTCCCGCCTGGTTTCAGCATTTCCCAAATATTATTGATAAAAATATGGTCGTCCATCAGATGTTCGATGGTTTCAAAGCTGAGGATTGTGTCGAAAGCGCCAAGTTTCTCCGGAAGTCTGCGATCAAGAGCATCAGCCTCGACCCATTCAATCAGTGGATGATGGTATCTTCCCCTTCCGTAATCCAGTGCGTCCTTGTTGATGTCAGCACCCACCACGGAATACACTTCTTTTTTACAAGTTTTCGCGATCATTTGGGTTCCATAGCCGACTCCGCACGAAATGTCCAATACCCTTCCTTTTACATAAGGTGTGGCAAAATAATACCGCGCAATGTGTTCCAGCAACATGCCGTTCATAGGTTTCATCTGATCGGGGATAATTCTTTCACCTGTGTCTTGCAACATTGGTTTCACCGCTTTGAATTGTTTATTCTATTATAACGGATTTTCACCTGACGCTGAAAATGTTTATAATGTATGCAGGAAGGTCGCACCGAATGTGGGCTTGGCACACAATCCTAATTGAACGAGGAAGTGAACTCAACGCAGGACAAATATAAGGAAGGGAGAGATTTGTATGGTTCGTGTATTATTCGTTTGTCTCGGGAACATTTGCCGCTCGCCGATGGCGGAGGCGCTGTTTCGAGAACAGGTGAAAGAGGCAGGTTTGGAAGACAAGATTGAAGTCGATTCCGCCGGTACAGGAGGGTGGCATGTTGGAGAGCCGCCTCACGAGGGAACTCGCCTGAAACTCGGGGAAAGAGGAATTGGTACCGAAGGCATGAAAGGCAGGCAATTGTCGCAATCTGATGTTGAAGAATTTGAATACGTGATCGCAATGGACGCTGAGAATTTGGGAAACATACATAAACTGGCGGGCCGTGATTCGGATGTTTATACGGCACGTCTGCTTGATTTCGTTTCGGAAAATGACGTTGATGATGTGCCGGATCCATTTTTTACAGGGAATTTTGACGAAGCGTATGAGTTAATAGAGGAAGGCTGCAGGCGGTTGCTTGCGTTTATACGTGAGCGTGAGGGCGTGTGATGCATGTGATTGCTGAAGCTGTAAAAGAAACCGGGGATTCATCCGGGATTCAAAGCGTCCGAAGTGTCTCTGGCGGAGAAATTAACGAAGCGTTTCTGGTAACGACCGGTAAGCAGCATTATTTTGTGAAAATCAATCGGGAGACGGCTGCTGATTTTTTTGAATGGGAAGCCCGCGGACTGGAATTATTGCGTTCGACGGGGACAGTCGCCGTGCCCGATGTGTATTTTTACGGTGAAAAAGATGGAGTGGCTGCGCTTGTACTTGAGTGGGTTGAGGGACAGCCGAATGAGCGTACGGAAGAAACGCTTGGACGTGACGTTGCCCGTATGCACCGAACTTATGGCAAGGCGTTTGGCCTTGATTATGACAATTTCATCGGCACTTTTGTCCAGCCAAACGGTTGGCGAGACGATTGGGCGGCGTTCTTGCGGGACAAGCGTCTGGCTGTGCAGGCAAATTTGGCGGAAGAAAAGGGCCGGATGAATGCAAAACGCCGTTCCAGGATGGAAAGGATATTAGAGCGGTTGGATCGTTGGGTGCCCAGTAATGTCGAGCCGTCACCTCTTCACGGCGATTTATGGGGAGGCAACTGGATAGTCGGGTCAGGCGGACGGCCGTACCTAATTGATCCGGCGGTCTTTTACGGCCACTTTGAATTCGAGCTTGCTTTTACCGAGCTTTTCGGTGGCTTTTCCGGCCGATTTTACGACGCTTACCGGGAAATTCAGCCGATTTCGCCGGAGTATGAAGAAAGGCGGCTATTGTATCAGCTGTATTATTTGCTTGTGCACTTGAATGAATTTGGTGAGGCATATGGTGGTTCAGTGGATCGCGTTCTTGAACGATACGGCGGCTAAAAGCAGTCTTTATGGAAGGTGTAATTTTTCAGTTTTTTTGTGATCCTTTTCTCATGTTCTAAGTCCAACAGGCGGTGAATAAGCATAGAAACGATCCTCCGCCTTATGGTTTTATTCTGCGTGAGAAAGGGAAATATAGGGTAGGATACTACGGCAGGAGGGTAAAAAAATGAATAAAGAAAAAGGGATCTTTTGCAAAAGTATGATGATCGGGGCGTTAATCGGCGGTGTCGCCTCGCTATTTCACAGGCCGACAAGAGAAAATGTAAGGCATACAGCCGGCAGGGCTGCTTCCCAAACGCGGGATTTCGCAAGGACAGTAAGGGAAGATCCTTCAAGGGTGAAGGACCAGATTATGACGACTTCGGAAAATATCAGGACCATGATCAAAGATGTAAATGCCGAGGCTCAGGATATCATGACAACGTTCAATGACGTAAAAGCGAATTCGAAAAAGGCTTATGAATCGGTAAAAGAAACACGTGGAGAACTGAAGGAGTTCGGCACGAAGTTGAAGGATTCGGCCGAAGAAGTAAAGGAAGAAAGCAGAAAGACGTACGAATAGTTTGCGGGCAGTTGGCAGGATCAGCCCGTAAGGATGGGTCTTTTTCTGGAAAAAGACTCGACAACAGCGAAAAAAACGGGGTTGGTTTGATGGCACAACAATCCGTTTCGGTCAAACGGTATATCAAGGAATTTTATAGGCGTGTGATGGATGACGGCGTTTTCGATTTATCCGCTCAGCTGGCTTATTATTTTTTGCTGTCGTTGTTTCCGCTTTTGATCTTCGCGTTTGCTTTAATGAGCTACATCGATCTTAGCGTGGACCAAGTGCTTGATATGATTCGGCGTTATGCTCCGCCGGAAGCGTTTGATGTGCTCAAAGAAACCTTAAAGAGTGTGGCGGGCAAGCAACATGGCGGCTTACTGTCGGTGGGGGTTCTGGCGACGGTTTGGACGGCGTCGAATGCTATTAATGCCATGATTCGTGCCTTGAATCGTGCTTATAATGTTGAAGAAAGCCGGCCTTTTTACATTTCCAGGGGTTTATCCATTTTGCTGACTTTGGCGATGATTGTCGTCATTATTATTGCATTGATTCTTCCAGTATTTGGTGAGCTGATCGGTGATTTTATTTTTTCGCGTCTTGGCATTGACTCCGATTTACGGGTTGCCTTCGTTGTTCTGCGTTGGTTATTCAGTTTTGTCGTGATCGTAGCGGTGATCTCGGGCTTGTATTACTTTGCGCCAAATAAAAAATTACGATTTAAAGATGTTGTAACAGGAGCGGTAACTGCTGCCGTTGGCTGGCAGGTGATTTCCCTCGGATTTTCATACTACGTTAGCAGTTTTGGGCATTATGAGGTTACCTACGGCGGTATCGGTGGAATCATTATCCTGATGATCTGGTTTTATTTAACCGGTGCTATTCTGATTATCGGCGGGGAAATTAACGCGGTTAACTGGTATTTCGAAAATAAACGGCGTTAGCCTTTTCAAGCGGGTGGAAAATCCCGCTTTTTTTGTTATGAAACAAAAAAGTTTAATTCCCGGCAAAGAAGGAAAAATATAAGGAGGAAGTGTTTTATGGGCGCAAATTCGCCAAGGTGAATTTGATCGAAGAAAGGAGCCATGGTACATGACAGTAGCAGAGCTATTTATCAAATGTTTGGAAGAAGAAGGGGTTGAGTATATCTTCGGTGTGCCCGGAGAGGAGAATCTCGCCTTTATGGACGCCGTTCTCGATTCTGATATTGAATTTGTGGTGACACGCCATGAGACCGGCGCCGCCTTTATGGCCGGATTAATGGGACGTTTGACGGGAAAGCCCGGCGTTTGCCTGTCTACGTTAGGTCCCGGTGCCACAAATATGATGACCGGGGTAGCCGATGCCAATATGGATCGTTCCCCGCTTGTCGCCATTACCGCGCAGGCCGGCATGGACAGACAGCATAAGGAGTCGCACCAGACCTACAATCTTGTTGAGCTCTACAAGCCGGTGACCAAATGGAACGCCTCGATCCGTGCACGTGAAATCACACCGGAAGTCGTCCGAAAAGCATTCAGTACCGCCAAGGAGGAAAAACCGGGGGCTACTCACATTGAACTTCCCGAAGATATCGCCGGTATGGATGTTGATGTTTCTCCGATGGATACGCAATATGAAAAGCCCCATAAAGTAGAAGCGAAAGATGAGACCATCGCAGAAGCAGCAGAAATCATTAACAAGGCGAAAAAACCGCTCATTCTTTGCGGAAATGGCATTACCCGTGACTATGCTGACAAAGAAATTCAGGCTTTTGCCGAAAAAATCAATACACCCGTAACGGAAACCTTTATGGGAAAAGGCGCTATGCCTTGGAAGAATCCGCTTTGCATGATGACGGCCGGCGTCCCTGGAAATGACTGGATCAACTGCGCTTTTGACTACGCTGATCTGATCATTACCGTAGGATTCGATATGGCTGAATATCCTCCGGCGAAATGGAACCAAAGTGATACGCCGATCCTTCATATCGATACGATAGACGCCGAGACGGATACGCACTATCCGGTAAGGTTGAATGTAATCGGCGACCTTTCCGAAAATGTCGGGAAGATCACGGATGCGGTTAAAACCCGTGAAAAGGTTGACCCGTATTATGAGGATTTGCGTGAAAAGATGGTTGCCGATTCACAGGAATATGATCAAGACAACAGCTTTCCGGTTAAACCGCAGCGAATCATTTCCGATCTGCAATCTGTCCTCAGCAAAGAGGATATTGTTCTGACCGATGTTGGTGCCCATAAAATCTGGATGGGCCGCATGTACCATGCGGATGAACCGAATACGTGCCTGATTTCCAATGGATTGGCTTCCATGGGGTACGCGTTGCCTGGTGCAATCGCGGCAAAAATGGTCGACCCGGATAAGAATGTGGTGGCTGTAGTCGGTGACGGCGCATTTCAAATGACAGGAATGGAACTGGAAACGGCAGTACGCCTTGAGTTGCCAATCGTGATCCTGTTATGGCGTGATGATGCATATGGCCTGATTGAGTGGAAACAAATGAACGAATATGGACGGCCTTCAAACATCGCATTCGGCAACCCGGATTTCGTAGATCTGGCAAAAGCATATGGTGCTGAAGGATTGCGTGTCGAGAAAACGGAAGACCTTGTGCCAACACTGGAACAAGCGTTAAAATCAAAGAAGCCTGTCTTGATCGATTGCCCGGTCGATTATAGTGAGAACACGAAATTGACCGAGCGATTGAAGAATATTGATTGTTAAGGCAAAACCCCTCAGGGGTTTTGCCTGCTTAAACTTATTGCGTAAGCACCGTCACTGCCATTAGAGAAAGAAATTGAAGCAGTGCGAAAATAAGAAAATGCAACAATAATGGAGGAGGAACTCGAATGAATTGGCTGGAAATTTTAATTTTAATTGGTTTAATTATCTTGTTTATCGTGGTCGTGACCCCTGTTGTACTTTTGGTTTATCTTCGTACCGTCGATAAGGGGCAGGAACAACATGCTATTCTGCGAAATTTTCCCGTGCTGGGGAAACTGCGTTATATTACGGAAAAAATGGGCCCTGAATTGCGCCAGTACCTGTTCGACCATGATAATACCGGAAAACCTTTCTCGCGTACGGATTACCAACACATTGTACTGCCGGCAAAGTATTCGAAGAATATGATCGGTTATGGTTCGAAACGGGACTTCGAACAGTCGGGTTATTTTATCAAAAATGCGATGTTTCCCAAACAACGGGAGGAAATGAAGGTAGACAATGATAATCTTGTAGACACTCATGTTTACGAGATTGAAGAAGACAACTTGTTTAATAGAAAAGAACATATGAAAGAGGACCAGATCAAGCCCTGGTTATTGACTGACGAACATGCAGTGGTACTTGGAGAAAACTGCAAGCACCCGTTTAAGGTTAAGAGCCTGGTAGGCATGTCTGCGATGAGTTACGGTTCTTTGGGAGACCATGCAATTACGGCACTC
>DASVCO010000170.1:0-18580 GCA_036381575.1 Caryophanales bacterium | reverse complement strand
TGTTCAGTCAATGTACTGACAATGGAAAGCATCGTCGATAAGAACAACATGGGCAGAACGAAATATTTGACGAGAATGCCGCTCGTGTTGATCAGAAAGACAATGAGCGGATGAAAAAAGGCGACAGAGGTTAGCCCGCCGACCGACGCCATCAGCGCAAGCAACAAGGGAATAAGGGCAATAAGAAAATTAATCATCCCGGAAATGGCCTGTTCCGCATAACTGATCGCCACATGAAAGCTGTTAAGCGCCAAAATCATAATCACCATATAAGTAATCGCATAAGCGACCTTGGAGACTGTTTTCTGTTCAAAAGCATTTTGCAAATTCTGCAGGATCATGGAAAATACCGTTAACAAAATGATCGTTCCAAGCAGCTTGCCGTTCCGCATTAATTCATGAAAAAGAAATTTCACGAAAGCGATTAACCATTCTTTCAGCGAAAATTGCTTGTCCCCTTTCAAGAAATCAAAGAAGCTCCCTTTCTGGCTGTCCGGCAGAAATCCACCATATTCATGCACCACTTCTTCCCAAAATGACCGAATCTCGTCCAACTCCAAACGTTCCAACTGCGAATTCATGATCCCTTCAACAGGTGTGCCCCCGTCGGCAAACACACTCGGCGCCATACAAAAAAAAGTGATTAAAAAAAACAGGATGATGCAGGCCTTCCTTGAAGCTTTATGGTTCATTCTTCTGCGGAGCTTGTCCATGCCGCCACCCCTTTATCCCGGAAGCAACCCGATCACCGTCTTGATAATCGCTGTAATAATCGGAATCGCCATTAATAAAATCAGCACTTTCCCCGCCAACTCGATTTTTGAAGCAATCGCTCCTTGTCCGGCATCCCTGGTGATTTGTGCCCCAAATTCGGCAATATAAGCGATGCCGATGATCTTCAAGATCGTTTCGACGTAAATCATATTTAGATCGGCGTTTACCGCGAGGCGTTGCAGCATTGAAATGATTCGCCCGATTTGTCCGACCAGGAACAGAAAGATCACAACACCAACGAACACTGTCAGCAAAAAGGCGAATGCCGGTTTCTGTTCTTTAAGTACCAAGACGAGAAAGGTTGCGATCAAACCGAGCCCGACAATTTGCACGATTTCAATGGCAACCACCCCCTCTACCAATCAATTACGCCTGGCGCAATTGCGTCCAGATTTTCACCCCATCCTCACAAACAAAGAGCGTTTTTCGGGGCAATCCGGGAAACAACCTAAGCTCAGGCCCACACAATGTGGGTCAGTTCGACGTTTTCGCAGGACGCCGCACTTTGTGAGTCGAACTTCATTTATTGCCACAGGACGCGGCGTTCTTAGTCTGAGATTCCTTTCATTTAGCTTAAGTCGCTGAATAAAGCTAACCTTGTAACAGGAACACACCTTTGATTTTTTCAAAAAGATCGCTGAGCAGAGTCGCTACCATGTAAAGGACGACCACAAACCCGATCAACGTCACCCAATGAGCGTAATCCTCCTTGCCCATTTGCTTCAAAACGGTATGGAGCATCGCGACGATGATCCCGATGCCGGCAATTTGAAAAATGGTGTTCACATCGTAGGACATATTTGATTCTTCCTCCCGGCGAATTTATCCGTTCCTATATCAATAACAGGATGATTAAGAGGCCCGCCAAGAAACCGAGGCTCTTAATCATTTTCTCATTCCGGTATTGTGCATCCTTCGCTTCAGCTTCTTCCCTTTCGAGATGAGAAAGCGTCAATCGAATTTGCTTTTGCTGGTGTTCGCGGTCATGCTTCCCGAGGGTCGCCCCGAACTGTCGCATCACCTCGCGTTCCCCTTTTCCGAATGCGGTTTGCGGCCAGATTTCCTGCAAGCTCTCTTCCCAGGCTTGTTGAACACTTGAACTCCCTTCCTGCAGCCGTTCTGAGAAAAAACGAAAAAAAGTCCTTAAAGGATCTGGGAGCTGCCCGGCCAAGTGGCTGCAAGCCTCGCCTAGGGGTGTCATTCCATACATAATTTCCGCCTCAAGGGCCTGCAATGCCGTTTTTAACTGTCGAAGCTGACGCGGCCGTTCGCTGTATTGTTTCGCCCATTTAAATCCCCCTGCCGTCGTCGCCGCCACCACAAACAATGCACCCATCCATTTAATCATTGAATCTTCACACCCTGCCCCGTATTGATCTGCCGTCCCTTTCGGTCGAGAATCCGTTTAATCACACCGGGCTTGTCTCGTCTTGTCAGCTCGATATAGCGATCAAACACCTCTGTCTCAAGCAATGCTTTCATCGCCGGCCTGCGCAGGAGTTCCTCCCATCCGGAAGCATGGACTGTCATTATCAGTTTCACGCCAGCGTTCACCGCCTCGCGGATGGCATTGCTATCTTCAGGGCCGCCAATTTCATCCACGATCAAGACGTCCGGGCTCATTGACCGGATCATCATCATCATGCCCTCCGCTTTGGGGCATGCATCGAGAACGTCAACCCGGGAACCGAGCTCATGCTGCGGGACCCCTTTTACACACCCGGCAATTTCAGACCTTTCGTCCACAACCCCCACTTTGCTGGAAGGAATGGCTTTACTTGATAATCCACTGCTGATCAAGCGTGTTAAATCTCTTAATAGAGTTGTTTTCCCCGTTTGCGGAGACCCAATAATGACCGTACTGCGCCACCCATCTTCATATAAATAAGGAACACATGACGAGGCCGCGCCGATCTTCTGCCTGGCGATGCGAATATTAAAAGAACTGATGTCTCTAATGATTTTAACCTGTCCTTTTTCAGTGATTACCTTGCCGGCTAAACCGACACGGTGGCCGCCCTGGATCGTGATGTAACCGCGTTTTAATTCTTCCTCAAGCGCATACAGGGAATAATGGCTCAATTTGTTCACCAGTTCCAACCCATCTTTGGCCGTCACAATATATGGTTTTCCGGGGTAGATCGGTTTTCCTTCTACCACAACCTCAAGCGGCTTATGGATCCGCACCCGGATTTCTTCGACTTTTTCAAGAACCTTAGACGGATATTGAACCATGAGTTCTTTCAATGTACCGGGAAGCACGTTCAACACCTCTTGCATTTTTCATTCCCACCCATCCTGGAAATGAGAGGTTGGAAGAAAGAAGTTGGGAAATGAACCCCTCCACTTCGCATTTATCCATCGCCTCTGGCTATAGAACTTGTTTACTTCAAATGTATGCGGGACTGGCCCCATTATGACCGTTGACACATCAGTCCTTTTCTTATAAAAGATGATTGAATTGTTAGATTTGTATATTTCATAACCTGATAAACCGTAAAAAAACACAAAAACGACTGCCCTCGAAAGGACAGTCGTTCAATCATAAGCTGATTCTATTAGAATAAAGGCATTGGGTTTAGGCATGCGAGGAGCCGCATGGCCTGGATCAGTTCGATGTTGCCGCCTGCGCGACGCACTTGTTCTATTCCCTAAGAATTTTATTAAGCTCGCGAAATATATGCTCCTGAACGTGTATCAATCACAAGTACATCGCCCTCGTTAATAAACAACGGAACTTGAACCGAGTAACCGGTTTCCAGTGTTGCTGCTTTTGATCCGCCGGATTGTGTATCTCCTTTGAGCCCCGGTTCGGTCTCTGTTACCGTTAATTCAACGGTATTGGGGAGTTCAACACCCAGGGTCTCTCCTTCATAGGTCACGATTTTGACATCCATATTTTCCTTCAAATAATTCAATTCGTCTTTCAACTGGGAAGCATCCAGCTCCAACTGTTCAAACGTGTTCTTATCCATGAAAGTATAAGTACTTCCACCGGCATACAAATATTGCATGCTCTTTGTTTCGATATGGGCGTTTTCCACCTTTTCTCCTGCCCGAAAAGTCTTTTCCTGAATGGCTCCTGTCCGTAAATTTCTTAATTTCGAACGAACAAAAGCAGCACCCTTCCCCGGCTTCACATGTTGAAAGTCGATCACCTGCCAAATAGAATTATCGACCTCTATGGTAAGACCCGTTTTAAAATCATTAACAGAAATCATGGCGTTCATCCTTCCTCACAATTCATTATGTAGTCATCATTTCGTGAATCTGAAAAATCATTCATTCTTTCCTATCATGTCCCGACATTTCAAGGAGAGCTTCAACTGCAAGCTTATAACCGAGAAACCCGAACCCGACAATCTGTCCGCTTACCACCGGAGACAACACGGATTGGCTGCGAAAGACTTCCCTGGCGTGAATATTGGAAATATGGACTTCAATTACCGGAAGGGACACACTTCCTATTGCATCACGGATTGCGTAACTGTAATGAGTGAAAGCCCCCGCGTTCAAAACGATTCCGTCGGCACTGTCGGAAGCTTCTTGAATCCAATCGATGATTTGTCCTTCGTGATTGGATTGTTTCTGTTCGATATGGCATGACTGGCGGGCTGCCAAGTCATGAAGCGAGGTTTCCAAATCAGCGAGTGTTCTACTGCCGTAAATGTCCGGCTCACGAATCCCAAGGCGGTTAAGATTCGGTCCGTTGATGATAACAAATGTTTTCATGATATTCCCCTTATCACTGCATTCAGATGCTTGAAACGACTTGTACAAAAAATAGCAGGAGCCATATATGATAGCCGCAAAGAAATATTAAGAGGCCCCGAACTCAGGCAGGTCAACAAGCGGGAAGCCGTTGAGCACCGGGCCCCTTCTCAAATTCATCCAATATTTATCTTATCACTTGGATCATGCAGATTCAAGATTGAGTCTCCGTCTCAGTACTGTCTTGAGCCCTTCTTTCATCCGTTCCACTGGTTTCATTGCCCTCAGGCTGATTTAATTCGTGATACTCGAAACTTACTGAATACCCGATAAACAGCCCGTATAAAATGTAAAGGCAAATCGTCGTCACAAGAGTGTTTTTGTCAAAATCTGCAATCGACTTCAATCCCGGGAAAATCGGGTTCAACACATAAAAAACAACAAACCAAAGAACAACACCGTAACAGATGCCAACCCACATTGTGTACCATCTTGCCAGAATCATTTTATAGACGAGCGCAGTTAGAATAGAAAGCAAAGCAATGGCGAAAATCCCGACAATTTGCCCTAACAACTCATGTTTCCAATCTCCCAGTACCCATGGTTTCAGTATAAGCGCCGGACCCAATGCAGTGAAATTCAATAAATAGGCGATATAGCTGATGACTCCGCAAATTAAACCGCCCCAAAATCCGATCAGCACACATTTCGATGTAAAGGATTGAGGTTTTTGCTTGTTATCCTGTTTGATTTTCCTGTCTTGATCCTGCACTTCAACCACCTCCGACTCTTAGTATGATCCTGTAATGCCGGAGTTATAACGCCTAAATCATTGCACAAAATTTCTTCAACCTGTATATGAAAATACATTCAGGAGTCCGGATTTTGAACAAAATACGGGTTTTTCACTTTTTCCCGTGTAAAAGTTTATAAACTTGGGAAAAATACATGTGAAAACCTAGAGGATTATCGTGCTTTGTTGTAAAATAGGAATAAGAAAGCATGATGATGATAGGTTGGTGAATGGATTGTCCAATCAAGCGAAACCCGCATATGGAGGGCAGGCAGTTATCGAAGGGGTTATGTTCGGTGGTAAACATACAACCGTTACAGCGGTTCGCCGTAAAGACCATTCGATTGAGTTCTTCGAAGTTCCGAAGAAGCCTAACCCTTTTATCCAAAAACTGAAGAAAATCCCGTTTCTCCGTGGGATTGCCGCGATATTAGAAGCGAGTTCAATCGGGACGAAACATTTGAATTTCTCAAGCGAACGATATGATGTAGACCCGGAGGAAGATGAAAAGATAGACTCATCTCCATCCAAGATGACGTTGATTCTCGGCGTAGCGGTAGTCGGAGTCCTGTCCTTTTTATTCGGGCAATTTGTATTTGTTGTGGTTCCGGCATGGGCAGCTCATCTGTTTCAACCGATTTTTCCAGGGCATATCATCCAAAATATTTTGGAAGGCGCCTTCAAAATTGCGCTCTTACTCGGATACATTTACTCTATTTCAATCACACCGCTTATGAAAAGAGTCTTTCAATATCACGGTGCCGAGCATAAGGTAATTAACACCTATGAAAACGGAGCAGCCTTAACAGTGGAAAATGTGAAGAATCACTCTCGGCTCCATTACAGGTGTGGAAGCAGTTTCATACTTTTCACTGCTATTATTGGGATTATCATTTACTTTTTCGTACCGACTGATCCCCTGTGGGAAAGATTATTATACCGGATTGTATTGATTCCGGTGGTACTCGGCCTTTCTTTCGAAACGCTTCAGCTCACGAACAAATTGCGCAATATTCCAGTGTTGCGATACCTGGGCTACCCGGGACTCTGGTTGCAACTGTTAACAACCAAAGAACCCAATGGAGAGAAAATCGAAGTGGCCATTCAATCCTTTAATAAAATGAAGCAAAGGGAAGAGCAAATGCAAACCCGCGGAATTGACGCCCAAATCGGTTAAGGACAGCCAGTAATCCGGAAGCGGAAAATCGAGACAATAAGATTGCTTTATGGAGACTGAAAGTCAATCTTTCACAGGAAGCGAAGATACTTCTTGTCGAATCCCATCTGGCTTCTGGCCTCCGACATCCGACAACTGTTTAGGAGGTGAGTCCGTGTCTCGTTACAAATTTAACCCTTTGGTTTGGATTTTGATCGGACTCGGTGCTGTTGGACTTGTTAATAGTGCTATTACCAATCCAGTAGGACTTCTTACAAAATTTATTATTGCGGCCGCTGTCTTAGCGCTTTTCATCCTGCTATACAAAAGATTCATCAGGAAATCGGCCGGCCGAAATATGTCCGCTTACCAGCGGGCTGCCAAACAATCCGCCAAACGCCAAAAAAAACAACAACGAAAACCTCGGCGCCCTTCGCATCTGAAGGTGGTGAATTCACGAACCTTATTGCCGAAATCCAAACGGAAAAGTTCACTGGAAGAAAGAAAAAAAGAACATAATCTCACTGTAATCGACGGCAAGAAAAAGAAAAAGAATCGTGCTCTATTCTAGCATGATTCTTTTTCTTTTCGTTTCTGAAAATCACTAATAAGTCCATTTCTTGAGGAATTTCTGAGTGCGCTCTCTCCCAAGCACAATCAGTTTCTGTTTGGTGTCCTCATCTAAACTGAAATTTGTAGCTGCCACGTGGTCTACAGGAATGAATACGATCTTGGCTGCCTGATGCTGCACAATGAAACGGGCATCGTGAGCCTGTTTCATTGTGGCAAACAATCCCTGATACAAGTCTACCGCTGTCCGAATTTCGCGGGTCGGTTGGTTTTCCAACTTCGTGCTTAATTGAAAACCGATGACCGGGCGTGTTAATTCCACGGAATCCTGATCAAAAAGCCACAGCGGAAAGTTGCTGAGAACCCCTCCATCCACAATAACGCTTTTTCCACCTGTTCGATCATATAAAAGAATCGGTTCATAAAAAAACGGAAGGCCGCTGCTCATCCGAACCGCCCGGGCAACAGAAAACTTCTCAGGCAAAATGCCGTAACGTTCCAAATCATCCGGAATAACAAGAATGCGCCCCTTCGACAAATCTGAGGCGACAACCTTTAATGAACCCTCGGGCAGATCCGCAAACGTATCCACTCCTTTGTCGCGAAGCAGCTTGCGAATCCACTTTTCAAGGGCATCTCCTTTGTACATTCCCAATTTCCAATAGACACGAAGCCATCTCATGAACGGGAATGGTATCATGGTTTTTTTGTTGTCCAGCAGTTTGCTGAATTCGGTTTCTTTCATGATTTTCGTGACCTCGGAACTACGATAACCGGAAGCTACCAGAGCAGCCACTAATGCCCCCGCACTTGTGCCCGCTACCTGTCGAAAAGAGTACCCTCTTTCTTCCATTACCTGCAAAGCACCAACGAGTGCGATCGCTTTCATGCCACCCCCGGAAAAAACTCCGTCAATGATCACGTTCACTCCTCCTCCCGTGCCGTGAAACTTCGGCCCTACCTACATTTCTAGTAGTGAACGTCTTGTCCTAGTACCGGCAAACAAATTTGATGGGGTGAGGAGCATTGGCTATGGCGTCCGCTCTCTCTTCATAAAAAAACAACCATAGGCTCATCCTCCTATGATTGTTCTTCCTGTTCCAATTCTTCATTTTTTTGACGAATTTCCTTCAGATTCTCCACCCGTTCCGCATTTTCATCGAAGTATTGAACAAGATCCCCAATGCGGTCGATCGAATCCCAACTCAAATGGTGTTCGATCCCTTCAACATCTTTGTATATGTTTTCTTTGCTTACACCAATCACGTTTAGGAAATCCTCAAGTAATTCATGGCGGAATACAAGACGCTTACCGAGCTTCTTCCCTTTGGGTGTTAACATAAATCCCCGGTACTTCTCATAAATCAAATAATGGTCTTGATCCAGTTTCTTGATCATTTTGGTGACAGAGGAGGGATGGACTTCCAGGTCCTCCGCAATATCGGATACCCTGGCATATCCTTTTGCTTCAATTAATAAATAAATGCGTTCTATATAGTCTTCCATGCTCGCGGTTGGCGACATTGGGCTTCCCTCCCATCTTCAATCAATCATACAATAAGGCTGTGCGCCCTGACAAGAACACCCAGCGAAAAGGGATTGGACAATGTCCAATCCCTTTGGGCCATTTTCTACAGGCCGCATTTTAATTGGGCGTTACAATTTGTACATGTGTTACAGCCGCCAATTTCTTCAACTGTTCCTTTTCGGCAGACCGGACAAGTATTACCGACCTCGGAACCAATCGCCACATCCGTTGAACGAAGATCCGTTATCGTGTCAACCAATACGGGATGTTTCTGCTTTTCCTCTTCCTCGAAGAAGTTCTCCTGGTGCATTTCCTCGAAAGTATTTTCTTCAGCTTTCAACGTCAGAACCTGTGCATCCCGGCTGCCGTCCACATAAACGGTTCCGCCTTTGGCTCCCCCATTGTATAGCCGTTCATAAACCGCCTGGACTTGCTCAACGCTGTACCCTTTCGGCGCATTAACCGTTTTACTGATCGAGCTGTCCACCCAGTTCTGAATGACGCACTGCGTATCAGCATGGGCTTCCGGTGTCAAATCCATCGCCGAAACAAACCATTCCGGCAATTCATTCTCATCAGCGTCAGGATGAGCTTCCAGATATTCATTGACGATATCGGCCTTGACCTCGATAAATTTACCAAGACGCCCGCTGCGGTAATACGAGAATGAAAAATAAGGCTCAAGTCCTGTCGAAACCCCCACCATGGTGCCGGTACTGCCGGTAGGAGCTACGGTCAGCAGGTGCGAGTTACGAATACCGTGCTCAATGATCCCTTCACGGATGTCTTCCGGCAATTTCTTCACATAGCCTGTATTTACGAAGTTTTTACGCAACCGACGCGTTTCCACTTCGTTTTCCCCTATAAGGAAAGGAAAGCTTCCTTTTTCTTTTGCCAGTTCAATGGATTCACGATAAGCCGTCGTGGCAATGGTCTCAAATACCTCATCGACCAATTGGTTGCCTTCTTTGGAACCATATGTGGTTTCGCAATAAATAAGCAAATCATGTAACCCCATGACACCAAGGCCAACACGGCGTTCGCCCAGAGCTTGTACACGGTTCTCTTCAAGAAAATACGGAGTCGCATCAATGACGTTATCCTGCATACGCACACCGGTCTTAACCGTACTCTTTAATTTGTCAAGATCAATTCGTTTGCTTTTCTTATCCGCCATTTCCGCCAGATTGACAGCTGCCAGATTGCAGACGGAATAAGGGGCCAACGGTTGTTCTCCGCATGGGTTAGTAGCCACAACCTTCTGGCCGTAGGCTTTCGCATTCGTCATATCGTTAGCATTGTCAATAAAGAAAATGCCCGGTTCAGCCGAGTACGTTGCACAAATATTGATCAAATTCCATAGCTCTTTGGCTTTGATTCTGCGATATGTGCGAACGGCGTAGCCTTGTTTCTCCCACTCACGAACATCCCCGACTTCATGCCAATTCTCGTTATACGCCGCCATTTCAGTGTCGGAGTAATGCTCAACATCCGGGAAACGCAACTCATAATCCTCGTCATTCTCAACAGCTTCCATGAATTCTCTTGTTAAACAAACAGAGATGTTAGCACCCGTCAAGAATTCAGAATTATGGACACTATAATTGCCGCCGAGTTTTAACTTTTCCTCCGCCTCGTGAATGACTTCATCATCAAAGCCGCCCTGGCCGGGAATGCTCCTATAGTTGAGAACGCCTTGATACATCGCCTCTTCCGTCCTGCTGAGCGGAGTAAACTTCAATTTCTCATTGGCAAGCCTCTTGATTTGTTCATCATTGCTTGTTTCAAGCAGAAAACGCAGAATACGCGGATTTTGCATTTTCGAAATAATAAAATCGATGATGTCAGGATGCCAATCCGCAAGCATGATCATTTGCGCTCCGCGCCTTGATCCTCCTTGCTCGACCAGATGAGTCAGTTTCGCGATGTCATCAAGCCATGACACCGACCCGGAAGACTTTCCGTTGACTCCGCGGGCCAGCGTATTCTTTGGCCGAAGAGTGGAACCGTTGGTTCCGACGCCGCCGCCGCGGCTCATGATTTCCATTACTTTTTTTCGATGTTCGGAAATCCCCTCACGCGAATCCGGGACAAACGGCATCACGTAACAGTTAAAATAGGTCACGTTCGTTTCCGATCCGGCACCGTAAAGCACTCGGCCCGCCGGGATAAAATTCAATGACGACAACTCATCGTAGAACTTCTGAAATGACGCTTCTCGTTTTTCCTCAGTTTCCTCTACGGCCGCCAATCCGGTCGCATTTCGTTTGGCGACTTGCTCGAAATAGACTTCAAGAGGTTTATCAATGACGGCCAATCCTTTTGTTACAATACCGGACTCGACTTCCTCCGGATCTTCGAGCACATTCCGGTATTCTTCAAGCACCTTAATTCTTGCCTGGCTTTCTTTCCAGTCAATATCCTCAATAAATCCTAATCCGCGCGCCGGGAACTTCGGATCCTCCTTAACAGTCAGGACAACAAAATCCCCTTTCTTTAACGTTCGCTTTTCCGTATCCTTAAAGGCATACCGGTCGAGCATCACTAAGCGCGACACCCCTTGATGAGTAATCTTCATGTCGTTCGTAACGGGGTGAACTTGTGGAAATTCTTCGATGTCTTTGTTAAGCTGAGCGATGTCGATTCCAGTCGCCGCAAGCATTGTCTCCATGCAACCTCCTCCTTTTCGAATTCATTATGTATATCTTGTTGTTCTATCATATCACAATATATAGTGTTCTGTCTAAGACAAACAACACTATATATCGTTCATTTGATCAGGTTCCTATCAATTTGTCAACTTCAAAAACGGGAGAAAAATGGCGATTTTTGCCGAAAAAACAACGGAGGTGTCTTTAAACTTTCATTTTTAAAGAAATTTCCGGGTTGTCATCCGGACTATCATTTGCCCCGTGTTTTGCGCTATTTTTCTTTGATTCTTTTGAACGGGCGTTTTATAATTTAACTTAAAGCACTTTGAACTATCAACAAGGGGGCCTTTATAGTCATGCTTTATGTTTCAATAGGAATGATTGTGGCACTTGTGACTTTTCTTGTCGTCACCAAGCTGTCCCAGCAACGTTATTTGAAAACATTGACCGAAGATGAATTCAGAGAGGGATACAGAAAAGCGCAATTGATTGATGTGCGCGAACCCAATGAATTTGAAAACGGTCATATCCTGGGAGCCCGGAATATCCCAATGTCGCAAATGAAAATGCGGCTCACGGAAATCCGCAAAGACAAACCCGTCTACCTGTATGATCAAAACGGTGTTCGCAGCGCCCGGTCCGCCGCAGTCTTGAAAAAGAAAGGCTATCAAGATCTGAATCACCTAAAAGGCGGTTTCAAAAAGTGGAACGGAAAGGTCAAAAAGAAATAACTGACATATAGAGAAGAACGGAGTGTATCTCAACACCCCGTTCTTTTTTATGCTTTATTCTTTTCATAGCGCAGGATCGGATTCCGCGCCGCACTCGTTTCATCAAGACGACGAACTGCTGTGTTATATGGCGCTTCTTGAACCGTTTCCGGCTCTTCTTCAGCTTCTCTTGCAATTTGGATCATCGTATCCGCAAAGCTGTCAAGCATTTCCTTCGCTTCCGTTTCCGTCGGTTCAATCATCATAGACTCGTCTATGATCGTTGGGAAGTAAATGGTGGGCGGATGGAAACCGAAATCCAGAAGCCGCTTTGCCATGTCGAGCGTACGGACGCCGAGTTTTTTCTGCCTTTTTCCGGACAAGACAAATTCATGCTTGCAATGCTGCGGGAACGGGAGATCAAAGTACGGCTCAAGTCTTCGCATTAAATAGTTGGCGTTTAATACGGCATTTTCGGACACCTGCAGTAGTCCGTCTTCTCCCATTGTCCGTATATAGGTATAAGCGCGGACATTAATTCCGAAGTTGCCGTAATAAGGCTTGACACGCCCAATTGACTTCGGGCGGTCATGATCAAACCTGTAGCGTCCGTTTTCCTCAACAAGCAACGGCTTTGGCAGAAACGGCAACAAGTCGGCCTTGACACCCACTGGGCCGGAACCTGGACCGCCACCGCCGTGTGGACCCGTGAATGTTTTGTGCAAGTTGAGATGAACGACATCGAATCCCATATCTCCGGGACGTGTCACGCCCATGATAGCATTCATGTTAGCTCCATCATAATACAGCTTGCCGCCTGCTTCGTGAATCACCTTGGCCACTTCGAGAATATCCTCTTCAAAAAGACCCAGCGTGTTAGGATTGGTCAGCATCAATGCTGCCGTGTCATCACCGGCAACCCGCTTCAAATCCTCAACATCAACAATGCCTTTCTCATTTGACTTCACAGTCACCGACTCAAATCCAGCTACCGTTGCTGAAGCCGGATTTGTCCCATGTGCGGAATCCGGAACGATAACCTTCGTGCGGTTGAAATCTCCATTCGCCTCATGGTAGGCACGAATCATCATAAGCCCGGTCCATTCGCCTTGGGCGCCTGCCGCCGGTTGCAGTGTTACTTCATCCATGCCGGTAATCTTGGCGAGATTCGTCTGCAAACGATACATCAATTCCAAAGCGCCTTGTACAGTATCTTCATCCTGATCGGGGTGAATATGGGCAAACCCGGCAAGCCGAGCAACATCCTCATTGATTTTCGGATTATACTTCATTGTGCAGGATCCGAGGGGATAGAAACCGGAATCAACACCATAATTACGTTTCGACAATGCCGTGTAATGTCTCATGATTTGCAGTTCCGAAATCTCCGGTAAATCAGGAGCCGCGTCCCGGAGATAATCCGCCGGAATGGCCTCCTGCAAATTTTCCTCTGGCACATCAAGATCAGGCAAACTGTAACCGATTCTTCCCGGCTCACTGTATTCAAAAATCAAGGGTTGATCCTTTGAATCCATTGGCTTTCTTCCCATTTCAGGCCTTTCAATGGTTTCTACCTGTTGAAGTTTCTCGGTCATTTCAATCCCCCCAATTCCTCTGCCAGCGCATCAATTTCCTTCCTCGTACGAAGCTCAGTGACAGCCACCAGCATTTGTTTCTCCCGGTTCTTGTCATCCCGACCGAGATCATAACCTCCGATAATGCCGGACTTAAGCAATTCCTGATTCACTTCTTTCACAGGCTTCGATAACTCAATAACGAACTCGTTAAAAAATGGACCTGAATAAACAGGACGAATCCCTTTCGCTTCCAACGCTTTCTGCGCATACAAAGTTTTTTGCGCATTTTGATAAGCAATTTCTTTTATCCCATCCTTACCAAGAGCACTCATGGCAACTGCTGATGCCAACGCATTTAAAGCCTGGTTGGAACAAATGTTGGAAGTCGCTTTATCCCGCCGGATATGCTGTTCGCGAGTTTGCAGCGTCATTACAAAACCACGTTCGCCGTTTTCATCAGTTGTTTGCCCTACAAGGCGCCCCGGTACACGGCGGGTATGCTTTTTCCTTGTTGCAAAATAACCGCAGTGCGGGCCGCCGAATGATTCAGGAATACCGAAAACTTGTGTATCCCCTACAACAATGTCAGCGCCAAAAGCTCCCGGAGGCGTCAAGAGACCAAGCGCCAGCGGATTGCTCGATACGGTCAACATCGCTTTCTTCGTACCATGTGTGATCTCTTCTATTTGCTTAAGCGGTTCGATTTGGCCGTAAAAGTTCGGATATTGCACGATTACTGAAGCGGTCTCGTCATCCACTTCCGCCTTTAACTTTTCTAAATCCGTTACACCGTCAACAGCTGCAACCTCTACAACTTCAAGACTTTGGCCCTTTGCATAAGTCTGCAGAATACCCCGGGCCTGCGGATGTACAGTTTCGGAGACAATGATTTTCTTCTTTCTGGTCGCTCCGACGCTCAGAATAGCCGCTTCCGCCAGTGCTGTCGGGCCGTCATACATCGAGGAATTTGCGACATCCATCCCGGTAAGTTCACAAATCATCGTCTGAAATTCAAAAATCGCCTGCAGTTCACCCTGAGAGATTTCAGGTTGATACGGCGTGTAGGCCGTATAAAATTCGGAACGGGATATAACGTGATCTACAACCGAAGGGATATAATGATCGTAAACTCCTGCTCCCAGAAATGAAGCATTTTCTTTTGTATTGACATTTCGCCCCGACAGCTTAGACATAAATGACATCAGTTCAGGTTCCGACAGGGCCGGTTCAATATCGAGCGAACCTTTAAAGCGGACCTTCTCCGGAATATCGGAAAACAATTCTTCTGTGCTTGAAACACCGACGGTCTTGAGCATTTCTTGTTTGTCCCGCTCGGTCATTGGTAAATAGCGAAACTTGCTCATGAACAACTCCCCCATCCTATCTCTTATAAAACGGAGTTTTGACAACCTCCGCTTTCAGCCGTTTTTTCCGAACCTGTACTTCTACTTCCGTTCCCAGCTCTGTATACTCCTTAGCCAGCAACGCCAATCCGACATTTTTCTTTAACGTCGGCGACTGGGTTCCGGTCGTCACATGGCCGATTTTCTCCTCACCGCTGAACACTTCATAACCAGGGCGCGGGATTCCTTTGTCGATCATTTCGAGACCGACCAACTTTCGCGGCGCACCTTCCTCCTTCTGCTCCTTCAAAACGGATTTCCCAAGAAAATCCGCCTCTTTATCAGTTTTTACAGCGAAACCAATACCAGCCTCGACAGGGGTAATTTCCGGTGACAACTCCTGCCCGTAAAGCGGTAGTTTCGCCTCGAATCTCAAGGTGTCGCGAGCACCTAAACCGCAAGGAAGCAAGCCTTCAGGTTCTCCGGCCTCAATAATCGTTTCCCACAAATCAGCGGCATCACCCGAATCGCAATAGATTTCGAAACCATCTTCTCCTGTATAACCGGTCCTGGAAACAAGAGAACGAATTCCTGCTACCTCGACGTCATCCTTGAATCTAAAGAATTTAATTTCACTCAGATCCGTATCCGTCAACGTTTGCAGAATAGCCTCGGCTTTCGGTCCCTGGATGGCAAGCTGAGCCTTCCGGTCGGATATATTTTCAACCTCGACCTCGTCAAACCCTTTGGTGTGGGAAGCGATCCACTCAAAATCACTGTCGCTGTTCGCTGAATTGATGACAAGCAAATAGTCGTTCTCAGCCTTCTGATAAACAATCAGATCATCGACCGTACCGCCATCTTCATAACACATGGCCGTGTACTGCGCTTTTCCAGGCTGTAATTTCGATACATCGTTCGTGACCAAATATTGCAAGAAAGCGAGCGCCCCTTTTCCTTTGGCCGTTACCTCTCCCATATGGGAAACATCAAATAAACCTGCCTTGGTGCGAACAGCCTCATGCTCCTCTTGAATCTTTGAGAACTGAACGGGCATTTCCCAGCCATGAAAATCGACGATTTTCGCCCCATGCTTTTCATACAATTCAAATAATGGCGTCCGTTTCATCCGATAATCCCTCCCTGTAAATTTCCATTCCTTAAAAAAAGACAGAAGAAAACACTTAAAGTGTCTTCCTCTGTCATAATTGACGTTTCCAGAGGTGCGTCCAACAAAGGTCTGTTTGCCTGAGAGTTTCACTTAAACGCTTGCTCCTTCGGCGCTTTCCGGCACAAAAGTGCCTTCAAGACTCTCCCCCTGTTGTCATTCGCCCTTTTTCAACTGTGTCATCATAAAAACCCTTAATTCCGTGAATACTACTTAATGTTATCCTACCATCCCTATGCTTCTATTGGCAACAGATTTCTACAAAGAGGACCTGGCTTAAGCCTGTTCTTTTGGCTCAAAAAGACCTTATTGGAAAGGTCTACCTTGAATATAAATTCTAACGTTACGAGAAAGGGTTCGATTAGATGAGTGTTCGTACAATATTCGACCAATCGTGGCAGGCTTCATTCTTTGATAAATTAGAGGACGACGGCCCATGGGCCAACTGGGAGATGACACAACTGGCCTGGGAAGCGCAAAACCATGTGGCCGTTCCTGAATTTTACGGGTTGCAGGCCCCGAAACACCTGCCGCAGTTGGAGATCCTTCCTCATCAGATGGAAACAGCGAAAACCGCTATTGAAAAAATGAACGGCAAAGCCATTCTGGCCGATGAAGTCGGGCTTGGCAAAACGATCGAAGCCGGCCTGATTATAAAAGAATACATGATTCGCGGTTTGGCCAAAAAAGTTCTAATTCTCGTACCCGCTTCCCTTGTCTCGCAATGGACGAACGAACTGAATCAAAAGTTATTCATCCCGGCCATACCGCAGAAAAAATCTTATGTCTGGGAGCAGTGCGATGTCGTTGTTTCCTCATTGGACACAGCAAAACGCGATCCGCATCGAGCTATTATCTACAATCAAGATTATGATATCGTGGTGATCGATGAGGCTCATAAACTGAAAAACCGCAACACGAAAAATTACGAGTTCATTCGCAATCTAAAAAAAAGGTTTTGCCTGCTGTTGACTGCCACGCCGGTGCAAAACAAACCTGAGGAAATTTTCCATCTGATTTCCTTGTTGAAGCCGGGGCATCTCGGCAGCTCAGAAGCATTCGATAAGGACTATCGGACCGGAGGACGTACGCTGAAGAATGAAGAGAAACTGAAGCAGCTTGTTGAAAAGGTGATGATCCGCAACCGACGCGGCGATACCGGCCTGCCGTGGCCGAAAAGAAACGTCCGGTCGGTGAAAATCTCTTTGAATGAGGAAGAACGAGCTTTGTACGATTCCGTCTCAGAATTCAAATCAATAGGCGGAGCGGGCGCGATTCACGCCTTCTCCATGATGACACTGCAGCGGGAAATTTGCAGCAGCCGTGAAGCAGCATTATTAACGTTGCAAAAGATGTTCAAGCGAGAAGACTTGTCCTACGAGGCGAAAGAAATCATTCAAGGAATGGCCGCAAAGATTGAAGCGGTTCAGCAAAACTCGAAAGCGGAAAAAGCGGTTGAGCTCATCAAGGAAATTGACGGCAAGGTCATCATTTTCACCGAATACCGGGCAACACAAGTTTATTTGCAATGGTTCCTGAAACAACACGGCATCACATCAGTTCCATATCGCGGAGGCTTCAAACGAAGCAAGAAGGATTGGATGCGGCAACTGTTTCAAAATCAGGCAAAGGTACTGATCGCGACCGAAGCGGGCGGTGAAGGCATTAACCTGCAATTCTGCCAGCACATCATCAATTACGATCTGCCGTGGAATCCAATGAGAATCGAGCAGCGAATCGGCAGAATTCACCGGCTTGGCCAGGAAAAAGACGTTACGATCTATAACTTTGCAACGGAAAACACCGTAGAAGAGCACATTCTGGAACTGCTCTATGAAAAAATCAATTTGTTTGAGAACGTCATCGGTGAGATCGACGAAATCCTGACAAGGCTTGATCTGAAAAATATCGAAAATCATATCTCCGATATCTTTGAGAACTCAGACAGCAAGGGAGAAATCAAGGTGAAAATGGATAACTTGTCATCGTTGATTGAGTTCAGCCAGGACATGCGAAAGGAGGAAAAATCCGATGGAACAGCATAAAATCCATGATTACCTCGTACGCTACTTCCGAACAAGCGGTTGCAATATTCTTGAAGACGATGGAAAAACCCTTCACATCCAACTTTCTATTGAAATGGACAAATTATTAATGAACCGTCCTTTTTATTGGAAATACATTGAAAATACCGGGATGGAGCCGCAGCCTATGAAATTAAAATTAGTCACCGATCCCGGGGCAGCCGAAGAAAATGATGGGGAATTTGTTCACTTCGGGTCACCTCGCCTGCATCAAATTTTTCAATCTGCCAGACGATTGGCCTCCCACACCCGCCTTTATGAAAACGTAGGAAAGGTCAATGCGCCTTCTGTCCCGCTGGAACCATGGCTTGGTTTAAACATTAGGATTTCCTATCAATGCGATCGAAAGAAAGACCAGCTTATTTCTTACGGCCTGCAGCTTATTAACGGTCAGATTGTTGATCATTTCCACGAGCAATTGTTGTCTCTTGGTTTGACGTCGAAAATCCCCGATTATTGTTTCACCATCTCCCCCTTGATTAAACCGCAAAGCGGGGTGAAACGAATCGAAACCA
>DASVCO010000169.1:0-18794 GCA_036381575.1 Caryophanales bacterium | reverse complement strand
GATTCCACGCGTTTTTCCAGATTCGTTTTCACTTTGTTTTCGTAGCCCGAATACGTATGAACCACGTACCAATTCTTATCCATCGTTAGCAGGTTTTCCCTCCCCAAAGCTTTTAACCTTACCATTCTTACCTTCTGCGGGGCGATTTATCCTGGGTGATTGAAAAACTACAGAATCATCCGGATCAGTTCCGAAACACCTAGATCAATAAGTGCAAAAAACACGGCAACGAACGCCACCGTGACCAATACAGTGATCGTATAACTGACCAGCTGCCGACGAGTCGGCCAACTGACCCGCTTTAACTCCCTGATGACATTCTGAAAGAATTTTGTTGATTGACCAAATATGTTCGCCATTCCGACTTCCTCCAACCTCTCAAACTTACTTCGTTTCCCGGTGAACAGTATGTTCCTTGCAATATTTACAGTACTTCTTCAATTCCATACGCTCAACCCGTGAACGGCTCTTCGGAAAAGAGTAATTTCTTCGGCTGCATTTCTCACAGGCCAACGCTACTTTGTTTTTATTCGCCAATATCCGCACCTTCTCGTACACTCTATTGCCACTCATACCACTCTATCACAGCGTTTGCAACAGTGTCAATCGGAAGTCCGAGAATGAAAACACGACCTTTGAACGGCCACTCAAAATTTTGATATAAAAAAACAGGGCCGCGCCCTGTTTTAAATGTGAACCTTCAATTCCAGATAGCGTTCAAATTTCCTTTTCACTCGTTGTAATGCGTTATCAATCGATTTGACATGGCGGTTTAAATCCGCGGAGATTTCCTGATAAGAACGACCGTCCAAATAAAGCATTAACACTTTCTGCTCTAAATCGCTCAAAATTTCCGACATCTTTCCTTCAATATTATCATATTCCTCTTGATGGATCACTGTTTCTTCCGGATCGCTCACCTTCGACCCGCAAAGAATATCAAGCAATGTACGATCTGATTCTTCATCATAAATGGGCTTGTCCAAAGAAACGTAAGAATTGAGCGGGATGTGCTTCTGCCTTGTGGCGGTTTTGATGGCGGTAATCATTTGCCTGGTGATGCAAAGTTCTGCAAACGCTTTAAAAGAAGACAATTTATCGTCCTGGAAATCACGGATGGCCTTAAAGAGACCGATCATTCCTTCCTGAATAATGTCCTCTCTGTCGGCACCGACCAGAAAATACGACCTGGCCTTGGCTTTGACAAAGTTCTTATACTTGTCAATCAAATATTCCAGGGCCTTATTATTCCCTACATGAACGTACTCAACCAATCGCTCGTCTTCCATCTGTTCAAACAGTGCTGCATGGGACTCCACTTTGAGGTCAATGCTCACAACAATCCCCCCGACATCCGTGCCTAGTAGCAATATTATACAAGAAGTTTTTCGACAAGGTCAAGCTTTACTCCCGCCCACGGCGCCATTTTTCAAAAATTTCCGCCACGTCATCGGAAATCCGGATCTTTCCGGACGGCCTTTTTCGGCTTTCCTCTTCAAGCCTGGCAGTTACCTTTTGCTCAATATTTTCAACCTCAGCCAATAGATCGCGCGCTGATTTCCGCAAAGCTCCTTGTCCGAAAATAGTCCACTGTTCAGTCGCATCGGACGTCGCGACATGTATTTGCGTACGTACATTGTTCAGTTCAATTGCCAGCTTTTCTATCCGTTCATCCGCTGTTTCATTTTCGTTCGTATAGATCGTATCAACAAGATAACTTTTCGTCCGTTTGATGCCGCCTGCGACAGAATGCGCGTCAAAAACAACCATTACCTTATAGCCTGTGTAAGCCTGGTATTCTGCCATTTTTTCAATCAGCAGATCTCTCGCCGCTGCAAAATCAACGTCCTTTAACTTCTGCAGTTCCGGCCATGCGCCGATCATGTTGTACCCATCGACAAGTAAGATATCCACGGATGGTTACACTCCCCGAGCATTCCGCTTTCGATACACCTCATACATCAGCAACGCCGAAGCAACTGAAGCATTCAAAGACGATACGCGCCCGGCCATAGGAAGTCGAACCAGGAAATCACATTTATCCTTAATCAATCGGCTGATGCCTTTGCCCTCATTTCCGATCACAAGTCCAAGTGCCAGATCGAAATCCGCGTCCCGGTAATCCTGCTCTCCGGCCGCATCTGCCCCCGAAAACCACAGGCCGCGTTTTTTCAGCTCGTCCATTGTCCGGGCAAGATTCGTTACGCGAACCACCGGCACATGTTCGACCGCACCTGCAGATGCTTTGGCTACAACCGAAGTCAACCCTGGAGAACGGCGTTTCGGGATAATCGCCCCATGCACACCCGCTGCATCCGCTGTACGCAGAATCGCCCCAAGATTGTGAGGATCTTCAATTTCGTCAAGGATGACGAAGAACGGTTCCTCACCTTTATCTGCCGCACGCTTGAACAACTCGTCCATTTCCGCGTAGCGATAAGCGGCTACGGAAGCCACCACGCCTTGGTGATTCGATCCTCCCGCCAATTGATCCAGCTTCTGCTTCGGAACGGGCTGCACATACAAACCTTGGTGTTTCGCAAGGCGAATAATCGGCTGCATGGAACCCTTCGCCCGTTCATTAATCCAGATTTTATTCATGTCTCGGCCCGCTCGGAGCGCCTCTGTTACAGGATTCTTCCCGACAATAAATTCAGTTGCCAAACGTTTCACCTTCCTCAATCCAGCGGAACATCAATGTGACGATCTCCCTTACCCGCTTTTCATTTCCATTCAAATGATGGTAGCCTATCAACGCTTCAAACGCTGTTCCGTAACGATAAGTCTGCACCTCAACATTTTTCGGGACAGACGCGGATTTGGCATTGCGGCCACGCCGCACGACCGCTGTTTCTTCCTCATCCAATTCACCCGCATTAACAAGGCGGTGCAACACATTCGCCTGTCCCTCCGCCGACACATAATACACTGCGCGTTGATGAAGGTCATTCGGCTTAACAATCCCCTGGGCAATGAGGTGCTTTCGAACATATAACTCAAGAACCGCATCTCCGACATAGGCCAGTGTCAATGCATTCATTTGTTTGACATCCATCATGGCTGCGCCCTTTTCCACCGAACACCTTGCGGCGTATCTTCCAAAAGGATGCCCTTTTCCTTCAAGTCATCGCGAATTTGATCGGCTAGCGCGAAGTTCCGTTCTTTGCGAGCTTCTTCCCTCTGCTCAATCAAGGCTTCAACATCCTCATCGAGCACCTGGGTCTCCATTTTAAGCGGAACACCCAAAACGGATTCCGCTTCCAGAAAGAAGGCCAGTATATCCTGAAGCACCTTCTTCGAAGTATTCTTCTCCTGCAAGTACACATTAGCTTCTTTTGCCAATTCAAACAACACCGCAATAGCGTTAGCAGTATTAAAATCGTCGTCCATTTCTTCGATAAACCGATCCCGAAAACGCTCGAAACGCTCTGTGTCTTCACCAAGGTCAACACTCGTCTCCAGACGATCCGAAACATTCGTGACAGCTGTTCGAATTCGTTCGAGTCCTTGTCCGGCACTATCCAACAATTCGCCACTAAAGTTAATGGGATGGCGGTATTGGACCGATAACATGAAGAAGCGAATGACTTCCGGATCACGATTCTTGATTAAATCATGCACAAGGATAAAATTACCAAGTGACTTCGACATCTTTTCATTCTCAATATTAATATAACCGTTATGCAGCCAATAATTGGCCATCGGCTTTTCTGTGAGCGCTTCCGACTGGGCGATTTCATTCTCATGATGGGGGAAAATCAAATCCTGCCCACCGGCATGAATATCGATCGTTTCGCCTAAATATTTCTTTACCATCGCCGAGCATTCGATATGCCAGCCGGGCCGTCCGTTTCCCCACGGGCTTTCCCAGGAAATTTCGCCTTCTTTGGCAGCTTTCCAAAGAGTGAAATCAATCGGATCTTCCTTATGTTCCCCGATCTCAATTCGGGCCCCCGACCGTAACTCACCGATAGCCTGATGGGACAATTTCCCGTAATCGGAGAATTTTCTCGTCCGGAAATAGACATCCCCGCCTGCCGGATAGGCGTAGCCTTTGTCAATCAGCGTTGCGATAAACTTAATAATGTCTTCCATCGTATCGGTCACACGGGGATGCAAATCGGCCCGCCGGACTCCAAGAGCCCCAACATCCTCATGATAAGCATGGATAAAACGATCCGCCAGTTCAAGAACATCTTCGCCCAATTCGCCGGCCGCCCGAATGATTTTATCGTCAACGTCGGTGAAATTAGATACAAATTCAACCTCATAACCGCGGTACTCCAGATACCGGCGGACCGTATCATAGACAATCGCGGGACGGGCATTGCCAATATGAATATAATTGTATACCGTCGGTCCGCAAAAATACATTTTCACCTTGCCGTCTTGCAGTGTTCTGAAGTCTTCCTTTTGCTGTGTCAAGGTGTTATAAACTCGAATGCTCATTACGGTTCACTTCCTTTAATTGTTCAAGTTCCGCTTTCAACTGATCAATTTCCACTTCAAGGTCCCGGCATCTGTCGGCCACGGGATCGGGAAAATAATGATCCAAATCCCGGCCCACCTTAACCCCGTCTTGTTTCACCACACGCCCCGGAATCCCGACGACAGTTGAATTAGGCGGCACGTCCCGCAACACGACAGAACCACCGCCCACCTTGGCGTTTCTCCCAATGGTAAGCGAGCCCAGCACCTTTGCCCCCGTCGAAATCAAAACATTATCCTCCACTGTCGGATGCCGTTTACCCTTTTCCTTACCAGTTCCGCCAAGCGTAACTCCCTGGTATATTGTGACGTTATCACCAATCTCACAGGTTTCCCCGATCACCACACCCATTCCGTGATCAATGAAAAAGCGACGGCCGATTTTCGCTCCAGGATGAATTTCAATCCCGGTGAAAAAACGGGCAAACTGCGAGATAAGGCGGGCAAGAAATAACAGTTTATGTTCATGGCACCAGTGAGCAAGCCGATGCGCCCAAACCGCATGCAATCCTGAGTATGTCAGCATCACCTCAAAATAATTACGCGCCGCCGGATCCTGATCGAATACGACATCTATATCTTCACGAAGTTTTCTAAACATCTTTCGCTCCCTCCGGGAAAATCGCCATGCGATTTTTTTAGAAATCAGAAGCCGGAAGCCTAGACTTCTGGTAATGAAAAAAACGTCTCGCATTCTGGAGATGGAAGATTAGAAATTGGCGACGTATTGACCAACTTCTCATTTTCCCTTTTAACATCCAGAATGCAGAGACGCATTGTACGTGGTTCCACTCTGCTTAGAGCACACCCTAATCTAGTGCTCTCGCTCATTCGTGATAACGGGAAACTTCCCGCCCTGCTCTACTCGTTTCGAACAGGGACTCAAAGGGGCACTTCAGATCAGCCCGTGCTTCAACCACTCTCAGCCGATGATGGTTCTCTCTGTCAAGCCGTTGACTGTCCTACTTTCCCTTATCCACGCTTTTGCCGTTCAGTTTTCTATACTATATTACATGAGAAGAAAAAAGTGAAGTTATGCGATTTGATTCAGTACATTTTCCAACCGTTCCAAAACAGCCTGCTTCCCTAATAAATACAAGGTTTTCGGCAATTCAGGTCCGTGTGTCTGCCCGGTTGCTGCTACACGAATAGGCATAAACAATTTCTTCCCTTTATTTCCGGTTTCTTTCTGTACAGCCTTGACCGCCTGAAAAATCGCCTTCGGCTCATAGTCTTCCAATTGTCCAAGCTGAGCATGCAATTCCCGCATAACCTCAGGCACCTGTTCCTGTCGTAAAATTTCAAGCGCCTCATCACTATAGGAAAGCGTCTTGCGGAAGAACAAATCGGTTAACTCGACAATCTCCGCTCCATACGAAAGTTGATCCTGGTAGAGTTCGATTAATTCATGTGCCCACTTCCGCTCGCTGTCGTTCATATTCTCTGGGAGTTTTCCGGCTTCCACGAGATGTGGTAATGACAGATCGACCACACGCTCGAGCGAAGATTCCTTTATATATTGGTTATTCATCCATTTCAACTTGCTGACATCAAAGACAGCCGGGGATGTAGACAATCGTTCAGGATCGAAAATCTCGATAAATTCCTCACGGGTAAACAATTCATCTTCACCTTTCGGTGACCAGCCAAGCAATGCTATAAAATTAAATAATGCCTCCGGCAAATAGCCCAGCGCATCATATTGCTCAATAAATTGAACGATCGATTCGTCCCGTTTGCTTAATTTCTTATGGTTTTCGTTGACAATCAATGTCATATGGCCAAACTTCGGCGGTTCCCAACCGAATGCCTCATACACCATCAGTTGTTTCGGCGTATTGGAAATATGGTCATCCCCTCGCAAAACATGGGAAATCGCCATTAAATGATCGTCAATGACGACCGCAAAATTGTAAGTCGGGATGCCATCCTTTTTCACAATGACAAAATCACCAATGCCCTCTGACTCAAAGGACACAACGTCTTTGACAATGTCGTCAAACTTGTACGTTTTCCCTTGTGGAACCCGGAAACGCACACTTGGCTTACGGCCTTCCGCCTCGTAAGCAACACGTTGCTCCTCTGTCAAGTGCTGGCATTTCCCGGAATACTTCGGAGCAATGCCACGGGCAAGTTGTTCCTCACGTTCTTTTTCCAATTCTTCTTCCGTACAATAACATTGATAAGCCAGATCGCGATCAAGCAATTCCTTGACATACCGATCATATAGATCCAACCGCTCTAATTGACGATAAGGACCATATTCGCCGCCCTTGTCGATGCTCTCGTCCCAATCAATGCCCAACCATTTCAAATAATCCAGCTGGTTGTACTCGCCGCCTTCAACATTGCGTTTCTGATCAGTATCTTCTACACGAATCACAAACGAACCGCCCTGGTTGCGCGCAAATAAATAATTGAATAAAGCCGCCCGTGCATTCCCAATATGTAAATGCCCCGTGGGACTCGGTGCATAACGTACTCTTACCTCATTTCCCATTTGATCACATCCCATTCTGAATATAAGCATAGAAAGATCGGAAACCAGACCCGGAAACCAACCCTTCTCTTTCATTTTACATAGCCATCATTCTTCTATAAGCGCTACAGCTTCCGCCGCTATCCCTTCACCACGCCCCGGAAAGCCCAGTTTTTCCGTCGTAGTCGCCTTTACATTGACCCGTCCTTCTTCAATTTCCAGGATCGATGCGATATTCTTTCGAATCTCCTCTATATACGGCGCCATTTTCGGTTGTTCGGCAATGATTGTCGCATCAATATTTCCGCATCTATAATGCTTTTCCTTTAATAAACGATAAACTTGCCGCAACAATTCAGCCGAATCTGCGCCTTTAAAAGCTGGATCCGTATCGGGAAAGTGTTTGCCGATATCACCAAGTGCCGCGGCCCCAAGCAAGGCGTCGCTAATCGCGTGCAACAGAACATCAGCATCCGAATGTCCGTCAAGCCCTTTCTCATAAGGAATGCGTAAACCGCCGAGAATAAGCGGACGGTTATCCGTCAATCTATGCACATCAAATCCATGGCCGATCCTCATCCTTGTTCTCCCTCCCGTCTGTTCGCCAGAATGGCGCGGGCTGTTATCAGATCGTCAGGCGTTGTGATTTTTATATTATCATAATCACCCTCCACAATGGTGACAGGATGTCCAAGTCTTTCGACTAGCGATGCGTCATCAGTCGCCGTCACCCCCGCCTTCCCGGCATCTTCATAGGCGGCTTTCACGAGAGACAGACGAAAAGCTTGTGGGGTCTGCACCAACCACAAGCTTGAACGCTCCAACGTTTCCATAACCACTCCGTCTGACGCTTTCTTGATAGTGTCCTTGACCGGAACGCCCGGAATGGCCGCCCCACTTTCTTTCGCCTGGGCCGTAAGCCGGCCGATTAACTCCGTTGTAACAAACGGCCGGGCCCCGTCATGGATAAGCACGATGCCTTCCGATTCGCAAGCTTCCAATCCCTTATACACACTGTCTTGGCGCTCCGCGCCTCCGGCTACTAATTGTTGAGCCTTGCTAAGGCCCAACCCGGCAAAGAGCGAAGCCATTTCTTGCTTTTCCGCCGGATTGACTACCACAATGATTGCTTCACATTGTGGATCGTTTTGAAAAACAGATAAAGTATGGACAATTAACGGTTTCCCGTTCAACTCAAGCCACAATTTATTCTTTCCGGCGTTCATTCTTTTGCCTTCTCCTGCCGCCGGAATCACAACCGTATAGTTCATCTTTCTCCCCTTAGACTAAAGTGCCTTTTCGAGCAATTTCGGTTTGGCAAAGATCATCCGGCCCGCTGAAGTTTGCAGTACACTCGTAACCAGTACCTCAATGGTTTTGCCGATGTAGTTTCGGCCTTCTTCAATCACAATCATCGTGCCATCATCTAAATAGCCGACTCCCTGATTATGTTCCTTGCCGTCCTTAATGACGTGAACATTCAGTTCTTCCCCGGGTAACACGATCGGTTTGACGGCATTGGCCAGGTCATTAATATTTAACACAGGGACACCCTGAAGCTCGCAAACTTTATTTAAATTAAAGTCATTGGTGACCACGATCCCGTTTACGAGTTTGGCCAATTTGACAAGCTTGCTGTCGACCTCAGAAATTTCCTCGAAGTCCCCTTCGTAGATCTCAACTTTGACCTCTAATTCCTTTTGGATCCGATTCAATATATCGAGCCCGCGTCGGCCCCTGTTTCGTTTCAAGACATCAGATGAATCCGCAATATGCTGCAGTTCTTCAAGAACAAAGCGCGGGATGACAAGTGTGCCCTCGAGAAAACCTGTCTGGCAAATATCAGCAATACGGCCGTCGATGATCACGCTCGTATCCAATATTTTTAATTTTACATTGTCACCTGTTCCTTTTTGCTCTTCATTTTCCTTTTTCCTGTCTTTTGTCCTTGATGACACCGAGAACAGATTGATTAATTCATCCCGTTTTTTGAAACCGACACGAAAGCCGAAATAGGCAAACAAACAGGCCAGGAAAAATGAGATTACCCAGTTTAAAGCTGGATATGCCATAGGCGGCAAAGGAATTAAAAAAGCAACAATAAGACCGAAGACGAGCCCGAACGTCCCAAATAAAACATCGCCGACAGGCGCCTTAATAAGCCGATCTTCCATCACACCGATTGCGTGAACAACAGAGTCGGCAAACCATAAAGTCAGCAAAAACAAAATCAAAGCTCCGATAACTGCGCCCGTATAGGGATCCAATACCCATGAAGGCATTTCACCGATATTTAAGATGGGAATGAGATCCGGAATAAAAGCAAAGCCTAGAGTCGCGCCGATGATTACAAAAAACAGTTGTACGATTCTTTTCATCATTTCATTCACCTCCTTCTTCATTATGGACAATTTTGAGAAATTGAAACCCTCTTCCTTTCATTTTTGCTAGGAATTCACGGGTTCCAGACCCTTAGAGGAAAACGGCAAGACCTTTTGATGAATTGTTACATTCAGATCATAAAATTTTCCATAAGGATACTATGATTAACGTAACACAGCAAACAGTGAGTGTCAATGTGATAAATGGAGTATTTTATCACAATCCCTAATCTTTCGTCAATTATATGTTTCGATCGACAAAAAGCTGCTCCTGAATGCGTTCAAGGCCATATTTGATTTTGCGGGCGCGAATTTCTCCGATCCCTTCAACATCATCAAGGGCTTCAATCGAGGCCTTCATAATATCATTCAGATGATCGAACCGTTCCGTCAAATTCTGGATAATCGCAGACGGCAAACGGGGAATCCTATGCAAGATCCGATAGCCTCGCGGGTAAATGTTTTGATCAGACGGGGTTCCCTGCGGATAGCCCAACAGCTTAACGATCACACCCTCATCAAGTAATTCTTCACCAGGCAGTTTTCCGAGTTGCTCAATGATATGATGGGGATCCCTGTCTTTATTCTGTGCATAATCACGGACAAGCCAGATGGTCTCCTTTTCTATGCCTGAGACCAACTCCCGCATTTGCATACTGATCAGGCGCCCTTCCGTCCCGAGTTCATTTACGTACTTCTCGATTTCATTCTTGATTTTCAGGACCATTCCGATTCGGTGAATAACCTGGGAAACCTCTTGAAAAGTGACAAGCTCCTCAAATTCAAGCGCCCCCAAATTAGTTATCCCTTGATTCAGGACAGTCTTGTATTTTTCCAGCGTCTGAATGGCCTGATTGGCTTTTGCCAGCATAACGCCAATTTCCTTTAGCGTGTAGCGATACTGCCCTTCGTAAAGGGTTACGACATCACGGCGTTGAGAAATGGAGATCACAAGACAGGAGGTTTGCCTTGCCACCCGCTCGGCGCTGCGATGGCGGATTCCTGTTTCATTTGAAGGAATGGACGACTCGGGAATGAGCTGAGTATTCGCGCGTAAAATTCGGGTGCCGTCCTCATTTAAAATGATGGCCCCGTCCATTTTGGCCAATTCATACAAAGCAGCTGGAGAAAAGGGGCAATCGATGAAGAACCCTCCTTCCACGACCTTTTGGACACGTTCATCATAACCGATTACAATCAGGCCACCCGTTTTCGCTCTTAAAACATTGTCAATCCCTTCCCTCAAGGGCGAGCCGGGAGCGACAAATTGCAAAATTTCACTGATTTTTTCCTGATTCATTTACGCCCCTCCTACTGTGTGCCGCAAAGCCTCCGCCACATTACTCACACCGATAATTTCAATTCCCTCCGGAACCGTCCAGCCTCCCAGATTTCGTTTAGAAATGATCGCTCGGGTAAATCCCAATTTCGCCGCCTCATGAATACGTTGTTCAATTCTTGAAACACGGCGAACCTCACCGGTTAATCCAACTTCGCCGATCACAACATCGCTTGGATTGGCAGAACGGTCGCGAAAGCTTGACGCAATGCTCACGGCAATGGCAAGATCTATCGCGGGTTCGTCAAGACGGACACCACCGGCAACCTTTAGATAGGCATCCTGATTTTGCAATAAAAGCCCGACACGTTTCTCCAAAACAGCCATCAACAATGACACACGATTCTGGTCAATCCCCGTTGCCATCCGCCTTGGATTCCCGAAACTTGTCGGTGTGACAAGTGCCTGAACTTCCACCAGCACCGTTCTAGTTCCTTCCATCGAAGCCACAACTGTGGAGCCGGCGGCCCCTTCCGACCGTTCTTCAAGGAATATCTCCGAAGGATTCCGCACCTCTTCAAGACCGGCTTCCTTCATTTCGAATACTCCGATCTCGTTGGTCGAACCAAAACGGTTTTTCACTGCACGCAATATTCGGTAAGTGTGGTGACGCTCACCTTCAAAATATAAAACGGCATCCACCATATGTTCAAGAAGACGGGGCCCGGCAATTGCCCCCTCTTTCGTTACATGGCCGACAATAAAGGTCGCAACCCCTTTTGTCTTCGAGATACGCATTAATTCCGCAGTACATTCGCGAACCTGGGAGACACTGCCCGGCGCGGAAGATAAATCGCTTCGATGCATTGTCTGGATCGAGTCAATGACCAGAAACTGAGGATCAATATCTTCAACTGCCTTTTGAATAGCGTCAAGGTCGGTTTCCGCCATTACATATAGATGGTCCGATTTAATTCCGAAACGATCAGCCCGTAATTTGGTTTGTTTGGCCGACTCTTCTCCTGAAATATATAATATTTTATGTTTATGGCGGGCGAGCTGATCAGATGCTTGTAACAAGAGAGTCGACTTCCCGATTCCGGGATCGCCGCCGACAAGAACTAGCGAACCCGGCACAACTCCGCCTCCAAGCACGCGATTCAATTCAGCCATTTCCGTTAAAACCCGCGGCTCCCGCTCCCCTTTCACCTCTGAAATGGCCTGGGGTCTTCCTCCGCCCCCCTGGGTGATCCCCCCGCGGGCCTTCTTTGCGGGTGCCGTCATTTCTTCGGCCATTGTATTCCAGGATTGGCAGCCCGGACATCTCCCCATCCATTTCGCTGATTCATAACCGCACTCTTGACAAATATACTTCACCTTTTGCTTCCCCATAAGCGCCCCCTTTTCTCTCCCTGCAATCTCTCTGTCTTCGTCGAGAACATAACATTAAAAAAGAATCCCCGAAAGACGGTCTGTCTTCCGGGGAAAGGCCCTTAGGATCCTGCTTTCACAGCCGAATCAACGACAAATTCGCCGTTTCGGATGCCGATTTTTACCTTCTTGCCTTTTTCAATGTTGCCTTTTAACAGTTCCTCGGAAAGACGATCTTCGATTTGTTTTTGCAATGCGCGCCGCAACGGCCGTGCCCCATAATCCGGGTCAAATCCGAGCTCGACGATTTTCTCTTCCGCCTTCGGCGTCATTTCAAGCTCAATGCCCTGTTCCATCAAACGCTTCTTCAGCTGGCTGGACATCAGCGATACAATTTGCTTGAGATGCTCCTTTTCCAATGCGTGGAAGACGATGATTTCGTCGATCCTGTTCAAAAATTCAGGACGGAATGTCCGCTTCAATTCGGTCATCACTTTGTCTTTCATTTCCCCATATTCAGCTACATCATTTTGCACATTGAAACCGACATGACTGTTGCGTTTTAATTCACGAGCTCCTACATTGGACGTCATAATCAACACTGTATTTCGAAAATCGACCACTCGGCCTTTCGAGTCAGTTAATCGTCCATCTTCCAGGACTTGCAACAGAATATTGAACACTTCCGGGTGAGCTTTCTCGATTTCATCAAGTAAAATCACGGAATACGGCTTCTGTCGAACCTTCTCCGTAAGTTGACCGCCTTCCTCATGGCCAACGTAGCCCGGAGGCGAACCGACAAGTCTTGAAGTCGCATGTTTCTCCATATATTCGGACATATCAATTCGAAGAATCGCCTCTTCGTCCCCGAACAAGGTCTCCGCGACCGCCCGAGCCAATTCTGTCTTACCGACACCGGTAGGCCCGAGGAAAATGAAAGAACCAATCGGGCGCTTCGGGTCCTTCAGGCCGGCCCTTGCGCGCCTTACAGCCTGAGATACCGATTTCACGGCTTCCTTCTGGCCAACAACACGACTATGGAGAATTTCCTCCATCTTCAACAGCCTTTCGCTTTCCTCCTGCTCCAGCCTTTTCACCGGGATTCCCGTCCAATTCGCCACAACCTGGGCGATATCTTCAGGAGTCACTTCCGTGTTTTCCATCCCCTGCTTTTCTTTCCATTGCTTATTCGTTTCCTCAAGCTGTTCCCTCAGGCGCTGTTCACTGTCCCTAAGCGACGCAGCCTTTTCAAATTCCTGGCCTTGAACCGCCTCATCCTTTTCCTTGCGGACCTCTTCGAGGTTTTGCTCAAGTTCCTTTAAATTCGGCGGTGCTGTATAGGAACGAAGGCGGACCTTCGAAGCCCCCTCATCGATCAGATCAATTGCCTTATCCGGCAAAAACCGGTCGGAAATGTAGCGATCAGACAACTGAACAGCTGCTTCAATTGCCTCATCGGTAATGGTCACACGGTGGTGGGCCTCATAACGATCCCGCAAACCTTTCAATATTTGGATCGACTCTTCGCTTGTCGGCTGATCGACCGTAATCGGCTGGAACCTGCGTTCCAGAGCCGCGTCTTTTTCAATGTACTTGCGATATTCATCAAGCGTAGTTGCCCCGATACATTGCAATTCTCCACGCGCAAGAGCCGGTTTTAATATGTTCGATGCGTCTATTGCACCTTCTGCCCCGCCGGCACCAATCAAAGTGTGTAACTCGTCAATAAATAGAATAATATTGCCGGCCTGGCGGATTTCATCCATTACCTTTTTCAAGCGATCTTCAAATTCGCCGCGATATTTCGTTCCCGCGACAACCGTGCCCATATCGAGCGTCATCACTCTTTTATCCCTTAAGATTTCCGGGACTTCATTATTGACAATCTGCTGGGCCAACCCTTCGGCAATCGCCGTTTTCCCGACACCGGGCTCACCGATCAACACTGGATTGTTCTTCGTCCGGCGACTAAGCACCTCAATCACACGCTGGATTTCCTTGCTACGGCCGATCACCGGATCAAGTCCGCTGTCCCGCGCCGACTGGGTCAAATCGCGTGCAAGACTGTCTAACGTCGGCGTATTGGCTCCGCCCGCTGCCCTTCCGCTTTGATGCCCCGCGGAAGATGATTCATTACTGCCGAGCAACTGCAGGACCTGCTGTCTTGCTTTATTAAGGCTAATGCCCAGATTATTCAGCACTCTTGCAGCTACACCTTCGCCTTCCCGAATGAGCCCGAGCAAAATATGCTCTGTCCCGACATACGAGTGTCCCAGCTTGCGTGCTTCATCCATGGAAAGCTCAATGACCTTTTTCGCCCGCGGTGTATAATGAATCGTCTGCACGGCCTCCTGGCCGCGCCCGATCAATGTCTCGACTTCTTTTTGAATCTTTTCCGCTTCGAGTCCAAGGGAAGCGAGCGCCTTGGCTGCAATTCCTTCCCCTTCGCGAATAAGCCCGAGTAGAATATGCTCCGTTCCGACGTTGTTATGGCCCAAACGAACAGCTTCTTCCTGGGCAAGCGCCAGTACTTTCTGAGCTCTTTCCGTAAATCTTCCAAACATCATAGCGATTCCCGCCTCCTGTTAATGAGATTCATCCTGACCTTGTTCCATCTTCATTCGTTCTCTTATCAAGGTAGCTCTCAGCACGTCTCGTTCTTCCGGGTCAAGTGTCTTGCCCGCATATTGTTGCAGAAAACCCGGTTGGGTCAAAATCATCAATTCATTCAAAATATCCTGTGATACACCCTGAATTAAGTCAAGATCAATTCCAAGGCGAACATCGGATAAGCAAGTGGCCGCCTCTTTGGATTGCATAATGCGACTGTTGGCTAGAGTACCGTAGGAACGCCACACCCGGTCTTCCATATGAACTTTGGACGACTCAAGCAACGATTTCCTGGCGGAGCGTTCCCTCTGAATCAATTGCATGGCGACTCCGCGAAGATCCTCTACAATATCTTCCTCCGATTTACCCAGTGTGATCTGATTGGAAATTTGAAAAACATTTCCAAGTGACTCGCTGCCTTCTCCATAAATCCCCCGCACTACCAACCCGAGTTGATTGATGGCAGGAGCTATACGGTTCATTTGTTGAGTCATCACCAAGGCCGGCAGATGCATCATAACAGACGCGCGCATTCCTGTACCGACGTTCGTCGGACAGCTTGTTAAGTATCCTCGTGTTTCATCAAAGGCATAGTCTAATTCCTGCTCAAGCCAATCATCCACACCAGTTGCTAGAGTTAAAGCCTCGTACAATTGAAATCCTGGAAACAGGCATTGAATACGAAGATGGTCTTCCTCATTCACCATAATGCTGACGGATTCTTGTTCGTTAATGAGTACAGACCCGTAATCAGAGTCTTCCGCCAGATGCGGGCTGATCATATGTTTTTCAACAAGCGCTCGTTTTTCAATAGGCTTTAACTCATCAATCGTGATCATGTCAAAATGACCGAGGTCACTATAAGACTTACCCTTGACACTTCTCTTAATATGTTCGTTCGCCTCCTGGTTCATCTCGGGGGGAGCCAGAAGAGGAAACGGATAGTTTCGTAAATTCCTTGCCAGACGAATACGGCTCGACAACACTATGTCGGCGTCCGGCCCCTTCGCCTTCATCCATGGACTGATCGCTTCATTCATAAAACGTTCAAGAGACATGGATCATTCCCCCTTTCTCTCGAGCGAACGAATATGATCACGCACTTTGGCTGCCTGCTCGAATTCTTCATTTTCAATATGCCTTTGCAGCGCTTTCTTCAATTCATCCATTTCCCGGCGGGCCTGAATATCCCCGCCTATGCGTTTCGGAATTTTCCCTTTATGTGTGGTATTTCCCCCGTGAACCCTACGAAAAACGGGATCCAGCTTAGTCTGGAACGTTTCGTAACAATGCGCACAACCAAATTTTCCTTTATTCACAAATTGATGATAGGTCATACCGCATTCCGGGCATCGTAAGCTGCTGGACTGTTGAAATGGACTTTCGGAGGGGGACTCCCCAATGGGATCCTCGAAACCAAGCAAACCAGAAAGTAAATTGTGTATCGAAAAACTGTTGGAAGCGGGGTGAAAATCACCTTTTTCCTTGGCGCAATGCTCACATATGTGAATTTCGGTTTTTTGGCCGTTAATGATTTTTGTAAAATGAAGTGTAGCCGGCCTCATATGACATTCTTGACACTCCATCGGATTCCCTCCCGCCGATTATTATTTATATTTCAACGTCATTAACATAGCCTTCATGACATTGGCTCTCATTTCATCACGAAGCGGCAAATCCACTTGCAGTACCGTCCGATCAATAGCGCTAAGCATGATCTTGGCTTCCCGTTTCGTAACCACTTCTTCTTCCAACAAACGAATCACGAGGGCTTCAGCTGTTTGCTGGGTAGCACGGGAACTTATATAAGAAATCATTTCATCAAGCAGGTGGGCTTCATCTTCCGGCTGTACTTTCGTAATCCGAATGTAGCCGCCTCCTCCTCTTTTACTTTCCACAATATACCCTCTTTCAATCGTAAAACGGGTATTAATAACATAATTAATTTGTGAGGGGACACACTGGAACCTTTCGGCCATTTCACTCCGCTTGATTTCAACAATGTCTTCACCACTGATATTCAAAGCTTTTTTTAAATATTCCTCGATAATATCTGAAATATTTTTCACTGGATTTCCTTCCCCTTTTGACTTTGACTATCTTTGATCTTAAGTTTATTATAGCCCCTTCGCGAAGTTTTGTAAAATCATCCTATCCCCCAGTATGCCCAACTCTCGCTTCGCTAATCGGCCGTATAGACCTTATAGACATGGTCGGTTTTATACAAACGATCATAAATGGATGGAGAAATGGCGCCTTCCGGAAAACGAACCAATAACGCATATTTAATGAGATCCTTTTCTTCGTCTGTGGCCGGATAATCTTCCACAATGACCTTTTCAACACTAATCTGCTGGGCTTCCACAAGCTCCACGATTTTTGATAAAGAGACCGTTTTGTTCTCTACAACAATATTCAGCTGTTCAGTACGAGGTGCATTAATGAAACTATTCTCGACTTTATTTAAAAACAGCAAGCTCAAAATAACCACAGCGGTCGTCAACCCTGCAGCATAGTACATGCCATTCCCAACCACAAGACCGATTCCGGCTACCGTCCATATGGATGCCGCAGTCGTTAACCCTTTTACAGTCACACCATGAACAAGAATGGTCCCCGCCCCCAAAAAGCCAATGCCGCTGACCACATAAGCGGGCAGTCTCGCAGGATCAAGACGGGCATTATCGTGCTCTGCCAAAAATTGATTGAAACCGTAAATCGACAACAGCATCATCAAACAAGCGCCGATTCCAACCAACAAATGAGTCCGAAAGCCGGCAGGATGACGCTTAGCCTCACGTTCGAGACCAATGAGGCCGGACAAAATCGCCGCGATTAAAAGACGAAACGTTATAATAAGAGCATCATCTGGTAACCAGCTCATCAAGTTCACCTCTACCTTCCACAAACCTTCTCTTTATATTATGACAACCTGCAAAGTTTAACCATTAAAAGCATTCGACGGGCCGAATTCATTTCCTTCTGCGGAAACAGAAAAAAGCGAGATTAACGTGAATCGTTAATCTCGCTTTAGTAATGGAGCCTAGCGGGATCGAACCGCTGACCTCCTGCGTGCAAAGCAGGCGCTCTCCCAGCTGAGCTAAGGCCCCGAGATGAAAATATAATGGTCGGGAAGACAGGATTTGAACCTGCGACCCCCTGGTCCCAAACCAGGTGCTCTACCAAGCTGAGCCACTTCCCGATAAAATGAAATATAAGGTTTAAAAATGGCGCGCCCTGAAGGAGTCGAACCCTCAACCTTCTGATCCGTAGTCAGACGCTCTAGCCAATTGAGCTAAGGGCGCATAGAAGGTTGAATCTCATTACCCAACCCCTGCCGAGGGTGGGACTTGAACCCACACGGAGGTAACCCTCCCCAGGATTTTAAGTCCTGTGCGTCTGCCAATTCCGCCACCCCGGCTTAATGGAGCGGAAGACGGGATTCGAACCCGCGACCCCCACCTTGGCAAGGTGATGTTCTACCACTGAACTACTTCCGCGTATTGGATTGACCTAATGAAAATAATGCGGGTGGAGGGACTTGAACCCCCACGTCGTAAGACACTAGATCCTAAATCTAGCGCGTCTGCCAATTCCGCCACACCCGCAACTGGATGCCAGCACTAAGATAGAAATGGTGAGCCATGGAGGATTCGAACCTCCGACCCTCTGATTAAAAGTCAGATGCTCTACCAACTGAGCTAATGGCTCACTGTCAATAATATGTTGCCAACCCTTCATTTTCATACGTTTCATATGTAGACAAATGAAGTTTTATCCATCTGGATGTTGGCTTTAGTTCTCCTGCCACACCAACTAAGAAGATTACTCTACGTAGGAGGTGTGGTTATGGTGCCCCATTGGATGCCGCCAACCTACCAGACAATATGGTGCCGGCCAGAGGACTTGAACCCCCAACCTGCTGATTACGATTCAGCTGCTCTACCAATTGAGCTAGGCCGGCATGAAAATGGAGGATGCAGGGCTCGAACCTGCGACCCCCTGCTTGTAAGGCAGGTGCTCTCCCAGCTGAGCTAATCCTCCGTATGTAGGCCCGGCGACGTCCTACGCTCACAGGGCGGATGCCCCATTACCATCGGCGCTGAAGAGCTTAACTTCCGTGTTCGGCATGGGAACGGGTGGAACCTCTTCGCCATCATCACCGGACTTTTGGCTGCTTTGTTGT
>DASVCO010000168.1:0-35321 GCA_036381575.1 Caryophanales bacterium | reverse complement strand
GGAGTGGTTTTTGTATAAGGAAAAATCATCTTTTCTGAAAAATGCTGGAGTTGCCCTTCCTTCATTGTATTATGCCAATAAGGAAGAGGGAGCACACTGGCTGGTTCTTGAGGATGTTCCGTTGCCCTTACCGAAAAATCGATGGGAGGCTGATAGTGGGGTTTTAAAAATACTGTTTTCACTTCATTTCAACACGTGGAAAAAAGAATTGCCTTTAAAATCCCCTTTTATGCCTTTCTGGAGTAAGGAGATGTCGACAAAAGCTTTGGCTTGTTTTCCAAAAGGGATTTCTCGGGAGATTAAACCGTTGCTTGAAGCGGTAAAAGAACGATCCCGGCAGATTTTTCAACCTTTATGTTGGATATCCGGGGATCCCAATCCTACGAATTGGGGGATCAGAAATACCGGAAAGCTTGTTCTTTTTGATTGGGAACGGGCGGGGTATGGTCATCCGGCTATAGATCTCGCTATAACGATGCCAGGTCTGGGGACTTCTGATCATTCATTGGAATCATTAATCGCAAAAAGGTATTTAGATTTGTGGAGAGGGGCCGATTTAGAAGTTCCTTTCACGGAACAGGAACTAACCCGCGAAATCAATACAGCGAAAATTTGGAGTACAGTGGAGTTTTTGGCCAACCATTCGAAACTACTAGACTCGCAAACCATTCGCGCTTTTGTTGAACAGTTTCCGGCAAAATTGGTTCAGTTTCAAAGTAAATGAACGTCGAATATTTATTTGTACCATAGTTCCCCCAAATATTCGGTTATACTTGATGTGAAGCCTCACATGTGACATTTCTCCCTCTTTCTGAATAACGTGTAGGAAAAAGGAGGGAAGTGTCCATGGAGAATCGCTTGTTAAGCTTGTTCTTCGGATTTATTGTAGCGGCAACGTTCATGATTTCGCCGTTACCATCCTTATTCGGCGGGGAATTTGAATCGATTATTCAAATCATCAGTGCGATTATTGCGTTGATTCTCGGCATTTTGATTTTGATCGAGGCTTTCCGGAATATCAAATTATGACGTTGGTGTACAGGAGATTCCAGGTAGAAAGGTCAATCAGAACCCTTTGGTTGGCCTTTTTTGTATGCTTTATTATGTTTCTTCCGGGTAGTCGTTCGACTCCTTGTCTCAGAAATGGAACTGAATTCAATGACAATCTCTCCGAACCGGAATATGCCGGAAACCGGATTTGGTTCATATGAGGTAAGATATGAAAAAATCTACAGGCAAGGTCTTTGCCCGTCTCGCGGCGATTTGTTATTATTGAAACGGTATATTTGGAGGTTTCGGGAGGCAGGTTACATTTTTATTGCTCCTAACCTAAGACAGATAAGGTGGAATGGAAGATGGAGAATCAAAAACCATATCGGGTATTGCTTTACTATAAATACGTTCCGATTGAAGACCACGAATTGTTCGCTGAAGAACATCTCGAATTTTGCAAGGAGCTTGGCGTGAAAGGACGGATTCTTGTTGCGCCTGAAGGGATTAACGGAACGTTATCGGGTACGGTTGAACAGACCGATATTTATATGGAAACATTGCGGCGGGATCCGCGTTTTTCTGATATCGAATTTAAAATCGACGAAGCCGAGGGCCATGCTTTCAAGAAAATTTTCGTGCGTGCCCGTGACGAAATCGTTTCCTTTCGATTAGATCAAGATGTGAATCCGAATCAGCTAACGGGTGATTATCTGGAGCCCGGGGAATTTTATGAAGAAATGCAACGGGAGGATACGATTGTTCTGGATGCCCGTAATGAATATGAGTACCGCGTTGGCCATTTCCGTAATGCGATTAAGCCTGATATTGAAACCTTCCGCGAACTTCCAGAGTGGATCGAGGAGAATTTGGCGGATCAAAAGGATAAAAAAGTCTTGACTTACTGCACGGGCGGAATTCGCTGTGAGAAGCTGACCGGTTACCTGCGAAAAGAAGGCTTCAAAGACGTGGCGCAACTTCACGGCGGTATTGTCAATTATGGCAAAGATCCGGAAGTTCAAGGAAAGTTGTACGACGGCAAATGTTATGTGTTCGATGAAAGGCGTATGGTACCTGTCAATCGAACTGACGAAGACGTGGTGATTGGCGAGTGCTATCATTGTGGGAAAACTGAAGATCGCTATGTGAACTGCGCCAACCCGGAATGCAACCTGCAGTATATTTGCTGTGAGGAATGTGAGGAAAAATATAAACGTTCCTGCTCGGAGGAATGCCGGAAACACCCGCGTAATCGTTACGTGGAGGCGTAGAGTTAGGGCCACCGCGTTTTTGATAAAAATCGCTCTCATTATTAAGATGAGGGCATTTTTCTTAGAAAAGGAAGTGAAACGCATTGGATCGATTTACGAGAACAAAGAAGCAAGAACAGCTGTTAGACTGGGTCGGAGATTTAGCCGACCGTTTTGCGGAGCGGGCGGATGAGGTGGATCGTGAGGGCGCCTTCCCTTTTGAAAATTTCCGTGATCTTAAAGAATCGGGTTATCTTGCGCTGACGATTCCAGAGAAATATGGCGGGAAAGAAATTTCTTTGTATGATTTCTTGCTTCTGCAGGAACGATTGGGGCAGGGAGATGCCTCTACATCGCTGGCGGTCGGTTGGCATCTGGGCATTTTCATGGATCTCGCTGACAGGCGGGAGTGGGACGAAAACACGTTTCAACGGATGTGCCGTGAGATTGTTGAATCCAAGGTATTAGTGAATCGAGCGGCAACTGAACCGGCGACCGGGAGCCCGACCCGGGGCGGCAAGCCCGAGACAACGGCGAAACAGGATGGCAATCAGTGGATTCTTAATGGAAGAAAGACGTTTACGACAATGGCGCCGGGGTTGGATTACGCACTTGTGACCGCTACTTTGGATGGGACTGATGATGTAGGAGGATTCCTTGTCCCGTGCAGTTCTGAAGGTGTCAGGATTGAGAACACATGGGATACGCTCGGCATGCGGGGAACCCGGAGTGACGACCTTATAATGGATAACGTAGTGCTTTCTGATGAAGCAATGGTTGAGAAACACGAGTCTGACAATAAAAAAAGAGCGCCGATGGGATGGTTGTTACATATTCCGGCTTGTTATCTCGGAGTGGCGGCCGCCGCGAGAAATTTTGCCGTTAGGTTTGCGAAAGAGTACAAGCCCAACAGTTTGCCGGGTCCTATAGCGGAGGTGCCGCACGTTCAGCAAAAAATAGGTGAAATGGAATTGGAATTGCTGAAGGCGCGAACCTTGATGTATTCGACAGCTGAACGTTGGGACAGTGATCCAGAAGGCAGAGACAGCATGCAGCCGGATTTGGCGGCGGTGAAGACTGTGGCTACCAATGCTGCGGTATCGGTTGTCGATTTGGCGATGCGGCTTGTCGGGGGCAAGAGCATTTCCCATTCGATGCCGCTGGAGCGTTATTATCGGGATGTTCGGGCAGGCATCCATAATCCGCCGAATGATGATATCACGATTTCTGTGCTGGCAAAAGCAGCGCTTGAGGAGGCCGCGCCGTAGGTGGGGGCGGCACACCGTAGAAGTGGATTCGACGTCGAACAAATGTAAGGGAGGAGAAATAATGGCAGAAAGTCAATTATCGTCCGGAGATATTGTGACAGCAATCTATAAAACCGGGAAATATATCGGAGAACTTGTAGAGTGGGGCTCAGACAAAGCGCTTGTTAAAGTGCTGGCCGTACGCAGGCATCCGACACAGGGAGATTTGCACAGTCCCGGGAGGGTTGATGTGGCCTTTCAGCAACGTCGAGCACTCGCGTTGTACGAAAAGACATGGGTGCATCCGGCCTCTGTGAAACGGTATGAAGAAGAGGTGCCGGACTATAAGGAATCCCTTCGGGAAGCCCTGGAAGCGGAAGTCACTAAATTAAAGGAAAAAGGTGATCCCTGGGCAGAACGCTCGATCGAACAGCTGGAAGATTTAAAAAAGGATTATAAGTTAACCTAGAAAGCCGGGATCCAAATGTGTTTGATTACTTTTGCATATGAGGCACATCCGCGGTATCGTCTTGTAATGGCTGCCAACCGGGATGAATTTTATAAACGTCCGACCGAACAGGCTCATTTCTGGGGAGATCATCCAGGGGTCTTGGCAGGCCGCGATTTGGAGAAGATGGGAACATGGATGGGTGTCACCAAGAGCGGGCGCTTTGCTGCGATTACGAATTACCGTCATCCTTCGGCCGAGAATAAGGATGCTAAATCGAGAGGCGCCTTGGTCGGAGATTATCTTTGCGGTTCGGAACCACCGGCTGAATACATGCAAATGGTTCAGAAAAACGGTCGCCAGTACAACGGATTTAATCTGATTATCGGTGATATGGAGTCCATTTTTTATTTTTCCAATTGTAGTTCAGCTGTTCAACGACTTGGCTCTGGAATATACGGATTAAGCAATGCCTTGCTGGACACTCCCTGGCCAAAGGTGGAAAAAAGCAAAAGGCGTTTATCGGATTGTCTTGAACAGGAAGAGGTCACTTCTGATTGCCTTTTCGATTTGCTTGCAGACACAGATCAAGCCAGGGATTCCGCATTGCCTGATACCGGGGTCAGCCTTGAGTTTGAAAGGATGCTTTCTCCCGCTTTTATCGAAAGTTCAAATTACGGGACCCGGGCCTCGACTATTTTAATGATCGGGCATAATGGAGAAGTGTTTTTCAAAGAGCGTTCCTTTTTTCCAAAGCGGGCTGATCTGGTTTTCCGGTTTCAAATTTCGCCATAGTTCGTTATCGTTGCTACACCAAGACGGAAATGTTATTTTTATAACGTCCAGGAAATAAGGTTTATGGTTGACCTTGTAACTGTGACTAAGTTATTTGCGCCAAGGTATGGCGCAAGCCAAGTCTACTATATATGGAAAATGATTAAGGAGATGATACATATGGCAGAAGAGAAAGTCGTTGTATATTCCCAACCTACGTGACCGCCCTGCAAAACGGTGAAAGAGTTTCTTTCCCATCATAATGTGGCATTTGAAACGAAAAACGTGCAGGAAGACGTTGAAGCGCGTGAGGAAATGATGAACAAGTATGAATCGATGGCCACCCCGACAGTTGTAATAGGTGGAGAGGTTATCGTCGGTTACAATCCTGAGAAAATGGAAAAGTTATTGAGTTTATAAAAGCAAGGAAGAGCGGAGGTCCCGTTTTTGGGGCGGGCCGCTCTTTTTTTGTACATGCCTATTTTATTCGGGGGAATCCTATTTTGTGAAGTATACAACGGAGGGATTCTTTTGAGAAAAATCATAATGACTGTCATATTATCAACGGCTTTTTGTATTAGTTGGGCGTCTCCGGGCGTAGCGGAAGATATGAATTTTCATCCTAAACCATCAACGGAACTGCTTTATCGTGATATTTTTATTTCAATGCTGGTGCCGAACATAGAAAAACAGGTGAATCAATATTATTCGGAGATTCTAACCATGGATCCGGTCGTATATCCTTACTATGTTTTTGTGGAAGATGCTGAAAGATTATACGGCTTTCGGTCCTTTGCCTTTAAGGTGACTCTCAAGGTCATTCCTGTTGTCGGTCCTCACATTCAGGTTGGCGTTGATCGGCTTGTTTTTGAAATCCGAATTCCCGAGGTTGAACTTAAAGAGTATGAACATCTTAAAACGGAAAAACTTCCTCCGCATTGGCAGCATATCTTAAAGTAGATGCTAAGCCTGGTTTTCCCTGGCCGTAAGTGTGGAATCCGGATTAAAGGGGAATGGTAAGAGCAGAGAATGGTTTCGTAAGGAGGACGTTATGGTACAGGAAAGTATGGACAGAATTGCAGAAGCATGGACGGAGAAATTTCCGCTTCTAAAAGACATTATGGCATTGAGACCGGTATTTTGGACCAATCCATCAGTAAAAAAGGTTCATGATACCCCCGCATTGCCTGTCAGTCAGGGAGATATTATGGATGCCGAGGAACGTTGGCGGCGGTTCGCCCCTTTTTTACAGAAAGCCTTTCCGGAGACGAAAGAATCGAGCGGAATCATTGAGTCTCCTCTGCGGCCGATTCCGAAGGTGAAGAAACTCCTCGAGAGTCACTATCACGAGAAAACAGCCGGAAAATTGTATTTAAAATGTGACAACGAGCTGCCGATTGCGGGATCGATTAAGGCTCGGGGCGGTATTTACGAAGTGTTGAAGCATGCCGAAACACTGGCTTTGGCAAATGGCATGCTTAAGAAAAACGATAACTATAAAAAATTGGCTTCACCCGAGTTCAAAAGATTTTTCAGTCAATATTCGGTCGGTGTCGGCTCGACCGGAAATCTCGGCCTGAGCATTGGGATCATTAGTGCGAAACTTGGATTTGATGTAATGGTCCATATGTCCGCAGATGCGAAACAGTGGAAAAAGGATCTCTTGCGTGAAAAAGGTGCGAGGGTTTTCGAATATGAGGCTGATTTCAGCAAAGCGATTAAAGAAGGGCGGGAATTGTCCACCCAGGACCCCAAAAGCTATTTTGTTGATGATGAAAATTCTCGGGATCTGTTTCTGGGATACAGCGTAGCGGCGCTAAGACTGAAGGAACAACTTGAGCGAAAAAGAATTACCGTAGATGAAGATCATCCGCTGTTTGTTTATCTACCGTGCGGAGTCGGAGGATCACCGGGCGGTATAACCTTTGGGCTGAAGCAGGTTTTCGGGGATTCCGTCCATTGTTTTTTCGTAGAGCCTACGCATTCTCCTTCGGTTTTGATAGGATTGTTGACCGGGCAGCATGAGAAGGTCAGTGTGCAGGATTTCGGAATCGATAACCAAACGGAGGCGGATGGGCTTGCGGTCGGTACGCCCTCCAGCTTTGCCACAGCTATCAGTGAGCATTTGGTTAACGGCATTTACACATTCGAAGATGATGAATTGTTTAAAATGCTTGCGATGCTGATCGATTCGGAAGGGATTAAAGTGGAACCTTCGGCCGCTTCCGGGTTGCAGGGACCAGTTCGATTGAGAAAATCGGGGTACATCAGGGATCGCGGGCTGGGGGCGATGATGGATCAGGCAACTCACATAGCCTGGGCAACGGGCGGAGCACTTGTACCCGAAGAAGATATGAAACAGTTCTATGAAAAAGGAAAGAAAATGTTGGGAGAATAAAGGAAGAGCCGTCCGTGCCGGGCGGCTTCAGTATTTTCGACGAAAATCGATAAAAAGGACTGTTTCTTTGGCCGCAAATCATATACAATTGGTACAGGAAATTTACATATGCGAGGAGGCCGCGCCGAATGCGGGTGCGGCACACAGGCCTATTTGAACGGGAAATGAACATCGGCTAAAAACGCAACGTCCATGTTGCAACGCCGATGCTAGTACATCCTGTACGTCGCAACTAATGTACAAATATAAAGGAGGCTGGTTATGGAACAATATTTGGACTTATGCCGACATATATTGGAGAACGGAACAGAGAAAAAGGATCGGACCGGGACCGGGACGATTAGTGTATTCGGACATCAAATGCGTTTTGATTTGCAGAAAGGTTTCCCCCTGGTAACAACGAAAAAGCTTCATTTAAGGTCCATTATTCATGAGCTATTATGGTTCTTGAAAGGTGATACAAACGTTAAGTATTTACAGGATAACGGTGTTCGCATTTGGAATGAATGGGCGGATGAAAAGGGAGAGCTTGGGCCAGTGTACGGTAAACAATGGCGCTCGTGGGAGACGGGTGATGGATCAACCGTTGACCAAATTACAAATGTCATCAACCAGATCAAGAACAATCCGAATTCCCGTCGGATGATTGTAAGTGCGTGGAACGTAGGAGATGTGGAAGAGATGGCTTTGCCCCCGTGCCATTGCCTGTTTCAATTTTACGTGGCGGATGGCAAGCTTTCCTGTCAGCTTTATCAACGCAGCGCAGATACATTTTTGGGGATTCCTTTTAACATTGCCTCATATGCCTTGTTGACGATGATGATTGCCCAGGTATGCGATCTTGAACCTGGTGATTTTGTTCATACGTTGGGTGATGCCCACATTTATCTCAACCATGTTGAGCAAGTCAAATTACAGCTTACTCGAGACCCGCGTCCGTTGCCGACAATGACATTGAATCCTGATGTGAAGTCGATTTTCGATTTTACTTATGACGATTTCACTTTATCCGGCTATGAGCCGCATCCACATATAAAAGGGAAGGTGTCTGTATGATTTCTTTTCTGTTGGCGATGGGGAAAAATCGGGTAATCGGGAAAGATAACGGCATGCCCTGGCACTTGCCTGCCGATCTTGCTTTCTTCAAGAGAAAGACGATGGGTCACACCATCGTGATGGGCAGGAAAACACACGAATCGATCGGAAAAGCGTTGCCGGGCAGAAAAAATATTGTAGTGACAAGAGACACCGATTATGTGGCGGAAGGATGTACTGTGGTTCATTCTATCGATGAAGCGCGGGAGTTATTCAGAGACGGCGAAGAGGTCTTTGTAATTGGCGGAACTAAGCTTTTCAACGCATTTTTTTCGTATGCTGATCGTCTTTACATTACTTATATCAATGAAGAGTTTGACGGGGATACCTTCTTTCCGGAAATTGATGATATCAAATGGAAACGCACATCGGTTGAGCAAGGTATCAAGAATGAGAAAAACCCTTACGAGTATTCGTTTATTGTATACGATCGAAAATAGTCGCCTGTAAAGGCGATTTTTTCGTGAGAAGGTTTAAAATCGCTGAATAAGGTAAAATAATAGGTGGAGCCTTTTTTACTTAATTAGGATTTTCGATGAAGCACAACAAATTGGAAAACATAGCTTGCTTCGGTTATGCACAATTTAATTTAAACAACAAAATGAACATCGGCTAAGAATGTAACGTTATAAGTGGTGCCGATGCTAGTACATCCTGTACGTCTCAACCGGCGTATAAATCAATAGGGAGGAAAAATAATGGCATTAAATGTCGCGCAAAAACTGATTAAAGACCATCTTGTATCCGGTGAAATGAAGCCCGGCGAGGAAGTTGGATTGAAAATCGACCAGACCCTGATGCAAGATGCGACAGGAACAATGGTAATGCTTGAACTGGAGGCGATGGGGCTCGACCGTGTTAAGACGGAAGCCTCTGCGCAATATGTTGACCATAACCTGATTCAGGAAGATAGCAAGAACCCGGATGATCATCTGTTCTTGCAAAGTGCGGCACGGCGTTTTGGTACTTATTTCAGTCGCCCGGGGAACGGAGTCAGCCATCCGGTGCACATGCAACGCATTGGGAAACCCGGAAAGACTTTGATCGGATCTGACAGCCATACATGTGCGGCGGGGTCTCTTGGCATGCTCGCAATGGGATCAGGTGGAATGGAAGTAGCTCTTGCCATGGCGGGTAAACCCTTTTACGTTAAAATGCCGGAAATTTGGGGAGTTAAGCTGACTGGTAACCTCCCGGATTGGGTCAGTGCTAAAGACGTAATTCTTGAAATGCTTCGCCGCCACGATGTAAAAGGCGGAGTGGGAAAAGTGATTGAATATTATGGCCCTGGTTTGAAAAACCTGAACGCGATGGACCGCCATGTTATTGCCAATATGGGGGCTGAACTGGGTGCAACTGGTACTGTATTCCCGTCAGATGAAGAGATCAAGCGTTTCTTGAAATCAGAAGAGCGCGAAGACGATTGGATTGAACTGTTGGCAGATGAGGGAGCATCATATGATATTGATGAAGAAATCAATCTTTCCGAACTTGAACCCTTGATCGCCAAGCCGTCAAGTCCCGGAAATGTTGTTCCGGTCAAAGAATTGGCAGGAGAACCGATATATCAAGCCTACATTGGATCATCCGCGAACCCGGGTTACCTGGATTTTGCCATTGCCTCAAAGATCGTTGAGGGTAAAAAAGTCGCGGATGGGATATCATTTGATTTGAACCCGACAAACCGGCAAATGTTGACGGATCTGGCGAAGGAAGGTCATATCGCGAACTTCATTCAGGCTGGAGGAAGATTGCACCAGGCCGGTTGTAACGGTTGTATCGGCATGGGGCAGGCACCGGCTACAGGGCGAAATAGCCTGCGGACGACTCCGCGTAACTTCCCCGGGCGTTCCGGAACGAAAGAGGACAGCGTATATCTTTGTGGGCCGGAAGTAGCTGCGGCTTCTGCGTTGAAGGGTGTAATTACCGATCCCCGGGATTTGGATATGGATTATCCAAAGGTCCAAATGCCGAAGCATCCAACGGTAGACAAGAGTTTGCTTGATGAGCCCCTGCCGGAGGAAGAAGCAAGAAAGGTCGAGCTTTTCAAAGGGCCGAACATCGCGTCAATTCCGGAAATGGAAGCCCTCCCGGATGAAATGGAAATTGAGGTCCTGCTAAAGATGGGGGATAACATTTCAACTGACGAAATTTTGGCCGGCGGCACTCGTGTCTTGCCGTATCGAAGCAATCTTCCGAAAATCAGTGAGTTCACGTTTGAGATTGTAGACGATACTTATTATTCACGCGCGATGAATACCCGCGATAAAGGCGGCCATGCTGTTGTTGCCGGGTTCAACTACGGACAGGGTTCAAGCCGTGAACATGCTGCTCTTGCACCAAGGTATCTCGGGTTACGTGTAGCACTAGTGAAAGATTTTGCCCGTATTCACTGGCAAAACCTTGTCAATTTCGGTGTGTTGCCTTTGACATTCAAGAGTGAAGATGATTATGAAAAACTTGAGCAGGGCGATGTGCTGGAGTTAAAGGATCTACGTAACCAGATCCAGCAGGGTCATGACGTTAAGTTGAAGGTAAAAGGAAAAAATCAAGAAATTACTGCTGAGCATGCCCTGTCGAAACGGCAGATTGACATTATGCTTGAAGGCGGCCAGTTAAATTGGGTTAAGAGCCATTCTTAATTGATTTGACATAGTCAGCATCCTTTCCGGGATGCTGGCTTTTTTAATCTTTTTTATTGGCCGAAACGCGTGAGCGTGTCATAGAAATCGCTCAGGAAATCAAAGAATAATTTTTCAGAGGGTGCCAACTCCCGATTTTTTGGAGTAATGACACCGACTGTACGATTGACCGTCGGTTCACTGATTTTTCTTTTGACCGTTTCTCTCGGAAGATTTCCTGAAATCGTGGTTTCCGGCAAAAGGCCGACACCCAGCCCTGCGGCCACTAAATTTTTGATGGTATCAATGTCTTCGCCCTCAAAGGCGATTTGAGGTTGAAATCCGGCCTGCTGGCAAGCGTCGAGGATAATATTCTTCCTGAGCCCCGTTCGAAACAATACAAACGAATCATTCCTCATTTCGTCCAGTCGAATCATCTCATGTTCCGCGAGGAAATGGTCATATGGCAAAAGTGCGACCATATTCTCAGTGAAGAAAATCCGGCCTGTCACATCTTTTTCATTCATCGGAACAGGGGTAACGAAAGCTAAATTAAGGCTTCCTTTGATAACGGATTGCAGCATGTAATGTAAACTACCCTGTTGGACCTGTAAACTGATGTCCGGATAGTGATGCCGGAAATTCGAAATAACTGCCGGCAAAGTGTTAGCTGACAAGCTGTTCGGGAAACCGACACGAATCACTCCGGCTTCCGGATTAAGAAATTCATTCACTTTTTCCACTGCGTTATCAATTTCAAGTAAAGCGATTTCTGCATGCTCAAGAAAGATTCTCCCTACCGGGGTTAATTTGACATTCCGTCCTTCCCGCTCGAATAGTTTCACGTTTAATTCGGTTTCCAAATTTGCGATCTGCCGGCTTACAGCAGATTGGGCCACGTGCAGGTTAAGTGCTGCTTCAGTGACATGTTCCATCTTTGCCACTTCGATAAAATACTTGATTTGTCTGAGTTCCATTTTTGATTATTCACCACTTATCTCATTTTAAGATCAATCTTATCTAAATTATATATTGAATAGATGAATGAATGCCACTAAAATATAAAGAAACAGAAATTTTTATAAATAAGCCGTGGAGAGAAATCAATCAAGGAGGGGTGAAGCTGTGAAACAAAAGAGAGAAGGATTGTACAATCCGGCGTTTGAGCATGATGCTTGCGGCGTTGGATTTATCGCCAATATAAAAGGAAAAGCTTCACACGACACCGTTAAACAAGGACTGACAATGCTATGCCGCCAGGAACACCGCGGCGGGCAAGGAAGTGATGGAAAGAGCGGCGACGGCGCCGGGATTATGCTTGGCATTCCTCATCATTTCTTTGATAAGGTGACCAACTTTAAGTTGTCGAAACCAGGAAAGTATGCGGTTGGCATGGTTTTTTTACCAATGAATCCCGCCCGCAGAGCGGCTTGTGAAAAACAAATAGAGTCGATAATTGAACAGGAAGGCCAATTGTTGCTCGGTTGGCGTACAGTTCCGGTAGATGCCGAAGTGGCGGGGGAGAATGCAAGAGCCACCCAGCCTTTCATTCGACAAGTATTCATCGGGCAAGGTGAGAGGTTTCGAGATTCACTTGATTTTGAACGGAAACTTTATGTGATTCGTAAACAGGTTGAACAAACCATCAGCGGCCATCTCAAGGACGAAGATACCTTTTATATAGCAAGCTTGTCTACTCGTACAATTGTTTACAAAGGCATGCTCATTCCTGAACAAATTGATCAATTCTATCTTGATCTTCAGGATGAAACCTTTAAGTCAGCTTTCGCGCTTGTGCATTCAAGATTCAGCACAAATACTTTTCCGAGTTGGGAGCGGGCGCATCCCAATCGTTACTTAATTCACAACGGTGAAATTAATACGCTTACCGGAAATGTCAACTGGATGAATGCACGTGAGAAAATGTGTACATCAGAGGTGTTTGGCGAAGATATTAAGCGTGTCTTGCCTATCATTGATGGAGAAGGCAGTGATTCTGCTGCGCTTGACAGTGTATTGGAATTTTTGACACTTGGAGGCCGGTCACTTTCGCATGCCGCTATGATGATGATTCCCGAACCATGGGATCGTGATGATAATATTGGGGACCCGCTTAAGGCTTTCTATGAATACCATAGCACCTTAATGGAACCATGGGATGGCCCGACTTCGATCGCCTTTTGCGACGGTACGCAAATCGGTGCGATGTTGGATCGAAACGGCCTTCGCCCGGGGCGTTATTATATTACGAATGACGATCACATCATCTATGCTTCCGAGGTCGGAGTACTGGATATTCCGGAAGAAAATGTTGTTCAGAAAGAACGTCTTCAACCCGGGCAATTATTGCTTGTTGACTTCAATGAAGGACGAATTGTTCCGGATCAGGAAGTAAAGAGAGAAATAGCCGAAGAATTTCCATACCGCAGCTGGCTGGATGAGCATCTTGTTCATGTTGATTCATTGCCTTCGGTTGAAGCCTCTTTCAATGTCGATGAAGATACATTGTTCCAGCATCAGCAGGCATTTGGTTACACATATGAAGAATTGAGCAAGAATATTCAACCGATGATTACGGATGGCAAAGATCCGGTTGGTTCAATGGGTTACGATGCGCCTTTAGCTGTGCTTTCGAAACACCCGCAACTTTTATATAACTATTTCAAGCAGTTGTTCGCTCAAGTTACAAACCCGGCTATTGACTGCATTCGTGAAGAGTCTATTACTTCGGCGATGACCACACTTGGGGCCGAGGGGAACTTGTTGAAACCGGAGGCGGAAAGCTGCCGTCATATTCGGCTTGAATCGCCAATTATAGATAATGAAACATTGGCGCGGTTACGAGGAAATTCGCATCCTGCTTTCCACACAAAGACTTTGTCTTCAGTATTTTCGGCTTCAGATGGAGAAGAAGGCCTGCAAAAGTCGATGGACCATCTTTGCCGTGAAGCTGATGAGGCTATTGAAAACAGCAATACATTGCTTGTCCTATCTGACAAAAACATTAGCCGTGATTGGGCTTCCATTCCTGCGCTTCTTGCGGTATCCGGATTGCATCATCATCTTATACGACAAGGAACGCGAACGAAGGTTAGTTTAATTGTTGAAACCGGGGAAGCTCGAGATGTTCACCAATTTTCAATGTTGCTTGGTTATGGGGCCGATGCAATTAATCCGTATCTTGCGATTGCCTCGATTGGTGACATGATTAGCCGTGGAGAGTTAAAGGATATTGATTTAGATCAAGCAGTAAGCACCTATATCAACACGGCAATTACCGGGGTCATTAAGGTGTTGTCGAAAATGGGCATTTCCACGATCCAGAGTTATCGCGGCGCGCAGATTTTCGAAGCAGTCGGTATCGACCAGTCTGTGATTGATCAGTATTTCAGCGGTACTGCTTCACAAATCGGGGGAATTAAGCTGGACACCATCGCAAAGGAAACCTTGATGCGCCATAATAAAGCGTATGGTGAGGATGCTTACAGGGAGCGCACTCTTGATTCGGGAAGCGACTTCCAGTGGCGCCATGACGGGGAATATCATAAATTCCATGCGAAGACAATTCATACTTTACAACAAGCAACCCGTAAAGATGATTATGATTTGTATAAGAAATATTCCGCAATGGCGGATGAAGAAGAAGTGACGTTCTTGCGTGATTTGCTCACTTTCAAAAAAGAACGCAAACCTATTCCGCTGAGGGAAGTGGAGCCGGTGGATTCGATTTTCCACCGCTTCAAGACCGGTGCCATGTCGTATGGTTCAATAAGCCAGGAGGCGCATGAAGCATTGGCCATCGCGATGAACCGGATTGGCGGAAAGAGCAACAGCGGAGAAGGCGGAGAACATCCGAATCGTTTCACACCGGATGAAAATGGTGATTTACGCCGAAGTGCGATTAAGCAAGTTGCTTCCGGTCGATTCGGGGTTTCAAGCCATTATTTAACGAATGCGACAGAGATTCAAATTAAAGTTGCCCAGGGAGCAAAGCCTGGTGAAGGCGGACAATTACCCGGAAAGAAAGTGTACCCATGGGTTGCCGAAGTACGCGGGTCAACTCCGGGAGTTGGTTTGATTTCACCGCCTCCGCATCATGATATATATTCCATTGAAGACCTTGCACAACTGATTCATGACTTGAAAAACGCAAATCCCAAGGCACGCATTAATGTCAAATTGGTATCCAAATCCGGAGTTGGTACGATTGCTGCCGGCGTTGCAAAGGGACTGGCTGACGTTATACTGATCAGCGGTTACGAAGGTGGAACTGGTGCTTCTCCAAAGACAAGTATCAAAAATGCCGGTTTGCCATGGGAAATCGGGCTTTCTGAAACTCATCAAACCCTTGTGCTTAATAACCTGCGTGACCGCGTAGTATTAGAAACAGATGGTAAGATGATGACCGGCCGCGATGTGGTGATGGCAGCTATGCTTGGGGCAGAGGAATACGGATTTTCCACCGCGCCACTTGTTGTGCTTGGCTGTGTGATTATGAGAGCCTGTCAATTAAATACATGTCCGGTAGGAATCGCTACCCAGGACCCCGAGCTCAGAAAACGCTTCATGGGCCAACCGGAACATGTTGTGAATTACATGAGGTTTGTAGCCAAAGAAATCCGTGAAATCATGGCTGAACTCGGATTCCGTAAGATTGATGATATGATTGGCCGCACTGATGTGTTGACCTTAAGTGAAAAAGCAAAATCTCATTGGAAAGCGAAAGATCTGGATTTGACAAGATTGCTCCATCGCCCCAATGTATCCGAAGAAATTGGGCGATATAAGCAACGGGAGCAGGATCATAAACTGGATCAATCGCTTGATCGCAGGGAATTGCTGAAGATTTGCGGACCGGCTTTGAATATGCGAAGGGCTGTTCAGGCAGTACTGCCGATCCGCAATACCGATAGAGTTGTCGGAACCATTCTTGGACATGAAATCACAAAGCGTTACGGTCCTGATGGATTACCAGAAGATACCGTGAAACTGTATTTCAAAGGTTCGGCCGGACAAAGTTTCGGTGCTTTCGTACCGGGAGGTGTGACATTGCATCTTGAAGGCGATGGTAACGATTATGTCGGAAAAGGTTTGTCCGGCGGCAAGATTATTGTCCATCCATCGAAGAAAGCTGGTTTTGCAGCCCAGGACAACATCGCGATCGGAAACGTTGCTTTTTACGGGGCGACTGCAGGTGAAGCATATATTAACGGCAGGGCAGGAGAACGTTTTGCTGTTAGAAACAGCGGAGTAAATGCGGTGGTCGAAGGTGTGGGCAACCATGGCTGTGAATATATGACCGGAGGTCGTGTCGTGGTACTGGGCTCGGTAGGAAAGAACTTCGCTGCCGGTATGTCCGGGGGAATCGCTTACGTGTTGCCGGAAGAAGGCAACGAATCATTCAAGAAGCTTTGCAATCAGGAAATGGTTCATCTTGAAGCCCTAGACGATTATGCAGAGGTTGATGAAGTCAAAAGAATGATAGAGAATCATGTCGCCTATACAAACAGTGCAGTAGGGCAATATATCCTACATCATTGGGAAGAATCAGTACCTCAGATCATTAAGGTTATACCAAAAGACTACAAGCACATGCTGCAGTCTATTGAAGAAGTGAAGGAAATCGGACTGCGTGGTGATGAGGCGATCATGTCTGCTTTTGAAATGAAAACCAGCGGGAAGAAGCCAAACAGGGAAAATGAATCTCGCTTGGAACCGATGCAAAATTAATTTCATTACAGGAGTGAAAGGCTCACCCAGGATATACATCAGGCAAGAAGGAGGGACGGCGATTGGGAAAAGCTACAGGGTTTATTGAATATAAACGTGAGACCGCGAAAGAACGGGATTTGCATGAGCGCGTCAAGGATTGGGGCGAATATCAACTGACGATGCCCGAGGATAAATTGCAGGTTCAGGGTGCCCGATGTATGGACTGTGCCACCCCTTACTGTCATATCGGTGTTGAATTTGATTCTGTTTCGTTCGGTTGTCCATTGCATAATTTGATACCGGAATGGAATGATCTTGTTTATCGCGGCCGTTGGAAAGATGCGCTCGATCGTTTAATGAAGACGAATAACTTTCCCGAATTTACCGGCCGGGTTTGTCCGGCGCCGTGTGAAGGTTCCTGTACAGTGGCATTGAATGATTCAGCGGTGACCATTAAAAATATTGAGAAAGCCATAATAGATAAAGGATTTGAAGAAGGATGGATCACGCCACAACCTCCGGAAAAACGAACAGGCAAAAATGTTGCTGTGATTGGTTCCGGGCCTGCAGGGTTAGCTGCGGCTGACCAATTGAATAAAGCCGGGCATTGGGTAACGATTTTCGAGCGGGAAGACCGTCCAGGCGGCCTGCTCACCTATGGGATTCCGAACATGAAACTGGAAAAAGACCTTGTCTGGAGACGCATTGATTTGTTGAAAAAGGAAGGCGTCTCATTCCAGCTAAATACGGAGATCGGAAAGGATGTTACGTTTGATGAACTCCGTTCCGATTATGACTCAGTTATTCTTTCTACAGGTGCCACCAAGCAACGCGAACTGAAATTGGAAGGGCATGAACTGGACGGTGTCCATTTCGCTATGGAGTACCTGACAAAGAATACAAAAAGCTTGCTGGACTCTAATCTTGAGGACGGCAACTACATTTCAGCTGAAGGGAAGAATGTCATTGTTATCGGCGGCGGTGACACGGGGGCTGACTGTGTTGCAACCGCAATTCGTCACGGATGCAAAAGCGTCGTCCAGTTTGGCAAACATCCGCGCTTGCCTGACAGAAGACCCGATGATAATCCTTGGCCGGAACAGCCCAATGTTTTTACATTTGACTATGCTTACAGTGAAGCCGAGGCCGTATATGGTGAGGATCCGCGCCAATATTCGATCCACACTTTGGAGTTTATCGGAGATGAAAACGGGAAAGTGAAAGAACTTCATACCATTGAAACGACAAAAGAAATGGATGAAAATGACGAAGTCACGTTACAGCAAATCCCGGGAACAGAGAAAACATGGGAAGCCGACCTTGTCTTGATAGCGATTGGATTTGAAGGGCCGGAACAAGAAGTGATTCGCCACATCGGCCTTGATCAGGATGAGAGAAGCAATGTGAAAGCGGAGTACGGCGAATACAGAACCAACATAGAAGGTGTGTTTGCCGCCGGTGACGTTCGCAGGGGCCAGAGCCTGATTGTCTGGGCCATCAACGAGGGCCGTGAGGCCGCACGCGAATGTGATCGTTATCTGATGCGTACCACAGCTTTACCATAAATTGATTTCCCCCATTGACCTTCGCCATCACCTGGATGGCGGAGGTTCTTTTATCTGAATAGGTGATGCATATTGAGAAAAGACACCCTCTTGAGGGTGCCTTATTTTGCAATCTATTTGCGGATGAATTCCTGAACCCAGTAAGATCCGTAGGAACCGCCATCTGTGTAGCCGACACCAATGTAAGTGTAGTGGCTATTCAGGATATTTCTGCGGTGGCCAGGGCTGTTCATCCAAGCGTTTACCACTTCTTGCGGTGTGCGTTGTCCAGCAGCAATGTTCTCGCCCGCATAGGAATAAGAAATTCCGAATTGCTTCATCATGTCAAATGGAGATCCATAAGTTGGAGATGTGTGTGAAAAGTAATGATTATCACGCATGTCTTCTGCTTTCACATCCCCCATTTTTGAAAGCTCCACAGCGACTTTTAGAGGTTGCAATCCGCGTTCTGTCCGCTCCTTATTGGTCAATTCGACTACTTTCTGTTCGTATTGGCTGAGGACACTCGAGTTGCTTTGGGTTGATCCAGTGCCACCCGGTTGGCTGCTTTGTCCTGGAATATTGACAGATTGGCCGACGTAAATCATGGACGGATTGTGAATTTGCGGATTGGCTTCCAGAAGCGCGGCGTAGCTAACGTCAAAACTCTGGGAAATCTTCCACATTGTGTCACCATGTTTTACCGTGTACACGTTGTTTCCCGATCCGGAATCGGAAGAACCGGGAATCCGGATTTGCTGGCCGACGTAAATCACCGATGGGTTGTCGATTTGCGGATTTGCCTCTACGAGACTGCCGAAATTGACATCAAACTTCTGGGAAATCTTCCACATGGTATCACCGCTGTGCACAGTGTAAGTCGTCTGACTTGCAGCGTTAGCGGATGATGGAATAATGATGGCCAGTGCAAACAAAGCTGCAAATAATGTTGTCAAAAGCTTTTTCATCATTTCCCTCCTTTTCTTCAACAATTTTCGCAAGAAAAGGAAGGATGTTGTCGGTGGGAACGGATATTTTATTTATTACCTTAATAACCTTTTTATGGTATTTTTAGGGGAGAACACGCCTATTTTGAAGAATCATTCCGGGCATGATTTTGTAATACCGGCGGTCATTCAATTTGAGAAAGAGGGCGTATGGACCTTAAAGGCCTATGCAAACAAGAAGCAAATTGGGTCTGTAACCATTGGGGTTTATGAAAAACCATCTGTCTACAAAGCAACAAGTTTTTTATTTAAGGATCATACTGTGTTTACTTTAGGAGGGCAAATAAGGGCGGATTGGCAAAATCAAAACGGGGTTCTTTCGGTGAAGGCAAAGCCGCATATACAAATAAAACTCAGGGAACCTGTTTATAAAAAAGAAGAACCTTTCCCGATTATTATAATGGGTATCCCCATAACAAAAGGAGATCCGTTTATCCAGGCCTTTTCCAAGTCTGAGGTTGTTGAAAAAGGATATGTAGTTGAAACGACTTTGCCAATTAAGAAAAAAGGCAAATGGAGACTTGCGATTTTTGCGGGAGATTACCCGTTGGCGACAAATGTTACGTTCTTTGTCCGGTAAATTTCTTCCTTCTTCTGATATAATAAGACATAAGGACATAGTCGAAAGAACCATTTCAGTTCAATTGGAATAGGTTCGACCTGTTATACAAAGTTGAAGGGGGAGGGCGAGATGGGTGAACTGATTATTACGGCAGTTGCTGTTCTCATTGTGGCAATTGTGGTAGCCTGTGTTGCAAAAAAAATGCGGAAAACAGGGCCGAATTTTCAAGGCAGTCCGCCCAAGAGGCTTGGCATTCGGGAAAACAGCAGATTAGAACCATTGGTTGACCGATTGGAAAGCGCATTGAATGATGACTATATGCAAAAAGTGAAACAACGTGTTTTGGACAGAGGGAACATTAAAGAAAGCGAATATGATTGGTACTTGCTTGAAATGAAGCGTTTTCTGATCATGACAGCGTTGTTGAAATATGTACCAATGTATAACGACAAGGTAGATGACATTTGGCATGAAATGATCATGTTTACGAAAGAATATGAAACCCTTTGCAGAGAATTTATCGGCGAATTGATTCATCATGTGCCTAACCTCAAAAGAGAGCCGAATCCGCCGCAAAGAGCCTGGTTTGATTGGTGTTACAGCCGTTTTTTTGATATGGGAAATGAAACCACGTCTATGTATGGTGAATTCTACCGGTATCCTTTAAGCAAACAACTGATTTCTGAATTTCGTGATTTGGATGAAGATAGTCTGGTAGATCGATATTTCCGTACGGATGTCAAAATCCCGGAAACAGCTCCCGTTATCCACCGATTTATTGATGAAACCAAACAACAAATTAAGGAATCTGATTCGGGAAGGCCATCAGAAACCGTGTCGAAGGGACATGAATATTTGCCGACCCTTGGATTATATATGTTGTATTTCTCAATTGTTTCTTATGATGATGAGGATTATACAGCGAGTATGAGCCAAATTGCAGCAGGGCCGAATGCCGGAAGTGCATCGGGAGGCTGTTTTGGAGGCGACGGAGGTTCGGATTCGGGATCGTCTTGTGGTGCAAGTTGTAGCGGTGGTTGTGGAGGAGGCTGCGGCGGGGGAGATTAAGACCAGCCCGTTCTCGCCTTTAATTTTAACAAGGCTTACTGAAGGAGTACAAAAATGGGGAAAACCTTTGAAGATGACGATCTGTTAACTTTAAAAGTGATTGCCGAAACATTGAATCAATCGAACGACTTGCATGAGATGCTGCAAACTGTGCTTGAGAAATTACTGGATGTTACAGGTCTTGCATCTGGTTGGATATTTCTTGTTGGGGAAAAACCTGAATATACATTTGTGGCCAGCCATCATCTACCGCCTGCTCTGGAGCGCGAGAACAAGAAGGGAATGTGCCAGGGAAGCTGTCATTGTTTAAGTAAATACTGGAACGGCCATTTGGACAAGCCTGTAAATATCATTGAGTGCAAACGTCTGGAAGATGCAAAAAAATATAATTGGGGGGACCGCCAGGGACTGACGCATCATGCCACCGTTCCATTAACGGCTGGAGGAGAACGTTTCGGGATCATGAATGTGGCCGCGCCTGGTAAAGAGCATTTTAATGAAGAGGAATTGACATTGTTGCAATCAGTAGCGTATCAAGTAGGCACTGCCGTTAAGCGAATCCGTCTGGTGCAGAAACAACGTGAACTCACGCTGTTTGAGGAGAGAAACCGGCTGGCGCGGGATCTGCACGATTCCGTCAACCAGAAATTATTTTCCCTGTCCCTCACGGCGCGCGGAGCAAAGGCTGTCTTGAATGATCAAAGGCGCCTTGAGCAATCCCTTGATCAAATTCAAAATCTATCAAGGGATGCCTTGAAAGAAATGCGTTCAATGATCTGGCAACTTCGCCCGGCTGGGATCGAAGAAGGAGTTGTCACTGCGCTAAAGAAATATGGCAAACACCTTGGTCTTGAAGTGAGTGATGAGGTTGAAGGAGTCAATGAACTGCCGAGGCCGATTGAAGAAGTGTTATGGAGGATTGGCCAAGAAGCGTTGAATAATGTAAAAAAGCATGCACAGACTGATCGGGTTAATGTAGAAATGATCACTTCCGGCAAGGGCATTGCATTGCATATTTATGATTCAGGATGCGGCTTTGATCTGGACAAGGCAAAGGAGAAAGGTACCTTCGGTTTAACAAATATGAAGGAGCGTGCCGAACTGTTCGGCGGTCATCTGACTATGGACAGCCGTCCCGGGGAAGGTACGGCAATAGCAGTGACTTTTTCCTTGCCGGGGAAAGAAAGAGGTGAATGGGATGGGGATTAGAATATTGCTGGTGGATGATCATCTCGTAGTTTTACAGGGCCTTCGCTTCTTTCTAGATACCCAGAAGGATCTTGAAATTGTCGGAGAAGCCTCGGACGGCGATGAAGCAACCAAATTGGCAGTTCAGTTGAAACCTGATGTTATCTTAATGGATTTGAGCATGCCGGTAATGGATGGCATTGAAGCGACAAAAAAGATTAAGTCGGATAATCCTGATATTAAGATTATTGTTCTGACGAGTTTCTCCGATCAGGATCATGTGTTGCCGGCATTAAGGGCCGGAGCGGAAGGCTACCAACTGAAGGATATAGAGCCTGATGAGTTGGTCCGCACCATTCATGCGGCTAATCGGGGGGAAAAGTTGCTTCATCCCCAGGCAACCAAACAATTATTAACCCACGTTACGGTACCCGGTAACAATGAAGACCAGCCAAAAGTGGATGAATTGACTCCACGGGAAAGGGATGTCCTTTGCCAAATTACACTCGGCAAAAGCAACAAAGAAATCTCAACTGACCTTTATATAACCGAAAAAACAGTCAAAACCCATGTCAGCAACATCTTAAGCAAACTTAGTGTTCATGACCGGACGCAAGCAGCCATCCTGGCAATGAAAAATAATTGGTTTGAGGAATAGGAGCAACAGTCCCGCGGAAGCGGGTTTTTTTATGGCACACATAAATAATTTCACGTACCGTACTAAAAGAGAACAAAATCAAAATGGGCGGCATAGGCTGGTAATAGGCAAATACCTAAACTTAGCATAATGGAGGCCGAAAATGAATCAAATCAAAAATTATTATGCCGGTAGTAATTCCAGCCAGGGTTTTTATTCGTTGTATGATGAGGCTCTTAAAGGGCTTGAACGTCTTTACATTTTGAAAGGTGGTCCGGGCACCGGGAAGTCTACCTTGATTCGGCAAGTGGGGGAAACTCTTGCTGAAAAAGGCTGGGGAATTGAATTTCTTCACTGTTCTTCCGACAACGGTTCGTTGGACGGAGTGATCGTCCCATCCTTGAAAGCAGGCATTGTAGACGGTACAGCTCCTCACATTGTTGATCCGAAATATCCTGGTGCGGTAGATCAAATTGTCAATTTGGGAGACTGTCGGGATGACAGCCAATTGATTCCACGGAAAAATGAAATAAGGAATTTAACGGACAGTATCGCTGAAAGTTTCTCAAAGGCCTACAGTAGCTTTGCTGATGCAAAAAAAGCACATGATGAGTTAGAGGAAATATACTTAGGCGCTATGGATTTCCAAAAAGCCGACCGGGTTACAGAAAATCTGATCGCCAAAATCTTTCCCGAGACCGTGGATCCTGAACCCAATTCGGTTGTCAAAACCCTGTTTTTCGGTGCTGCCACACCAAATGGACCTGTGGACTATATCGACAATTTAACGGATGGATTGAAGAAACGTTATATTGTTAAAGGTCGGGCAGGGAGTGGAAAATCCACAATGATGAAAAAAATCGGCCGACATGCTGAAGATCTGGGGTTAAATGTTCAATATTTTCGCTGCGCCTTTGATCCGGAGAGCCTTGATATGGTGATTATTCCATCGCTCGAAACGGCGATATTAGATGGAACAGCTCCTCATGTTATAGAACCGGACCGCCCGAATGACGAAGTTGTAGATATGTTCGAGCTTTGCATAGATCCAAAAGTTGAAATTGACCAGGTCGAGAACCTTCGAGAGGCTGAAACACCATATAAGTATCTGATGAATAAAGGAATAAAAAGGCTAAAGGAGGCTAAAGAGAAGCATGATGAACTCGAAGCCTACTACGTTGAAGCAATGGATTTTGAAGCAGTTCAAGGAATACGAGATAAAATAATCTCCGAAATTCTATTAATGGCTCATGAAAAGCAACCTCACTAGGGGTTGCTTTTTCCTTCATTTGGAAAAAGTTTAATCTTCTTCCGAATGAAGGAAAAGCTTCAGGCGTCAGAAAACATCCGAATTGATAAAAACTGGACGCAATTACCTCAAGGAGGTTGGCTCTTGCATGGGAAACTCCTCGCTTGTCCATACTTTTCATAAGGTCTACACTGGAACCGGGGAGTGAATCGAAATGGCCGAAATGGAAACAAGGACTTACCTCGTTCGTGAATTGAATAGCATCGAGAAATGGGAAAATAGCCAGAAGAAATTATGGCTTTGGGAAAGAATTGGGCGCCTGCCTTTTAAGGTTTTGGACAAGCTTACGCCGAAGTTCATTCAAAAGAAATTAGGGATAGCCCTTGACGAACTTGGGAGCTATATTCAGACTGGCGGACGTTATTTGATTTATAAAAAAGGAATCCTCAAGAAGTTCGAACAAGTAAACACAGTAGCCGAGATTGCAGATTTGCCGTTGAAAAAAATGGATCATGCTGCTGAAGAATATGCCGTCTCGCGGGCCCGGTTTGCTACATGGCAAGGGGCAACAACCGGGGTTGGCGGGGTTTTTACATTGGCCGCGGATATTCCGGCCTTACTTGGTTTATCACTGAAAATTCTGCAGGAAATCGCCATTTGTTACGGCTACGATCCGGCTGAAAAGAGAGAGAGAATTTTCATTGTGAAATGTTTGCAGTTTGCTTCTTCCGATATCGTAGGCAAACAAGCTGTGCTTGACGATTTAAATCATTTCGATGAGAAAGAGAAACAACATCAAGCGGCATCACAAATACAAGGCTGGCGTGAAGTGCTGATGACCTATCGTGACAATTACGGGTGGAAGAAACTCTTCCAACTCGTCCCGATTGCCGGAATTATCTTCGGGGCGATGGTGAATAAATCGACCCTGGAGGATGTAGCCGAAGCCGGCATTATGCTTTATCGTAAACGGCGCATTCTGGAAAAGCTTGAACAAACCAAAAGGCCGGATGCGGTTCAATGACATCCGGCCTTTCGTTTTACACTTGTTCTACTTCTGTATCAAGTTCAAATTCTTCCTTGCACCATTCGCAGAATAACTCATAGTCTTCGTGAACCTGGTTTTTATAATACATTGACCAACTTGTGATTTCCGAAACAAACCCTTTCAGGTGGTCACCGATTGCATGCAATATTTCCTTTTCGGTCTCATGGGAAAGCTTAATCTCATCAGCATCGGCATCCGCGCGGGCATGCACCTTGGCGGTTACCTTGCCCATGATTTCAACCGTCTTTGACATATTCTTCGGGTCCTGCAGCTCCTCATTATTTACGCCTTCACCAAACGGTGACTTTTCCCTTACATAGAAATGATGGTCACCGATTTTGAAATAGCCGAGGAACGGATCCTCCAAGTGGTGCATTGCTTTTTGTGATTTAATTACGCGACGGCCGTGATGCGGTTCCTCACCATCAAACAATGCTTCGTGGGTAAAGAAATGCGCGGGGGCAGGCGTGCCCGCTTCCTTTGCTTCAAGCACGATATCGTCACGGTGTTCTCCGTTTTTATCGCCTTCGATGAGAATGTTAAAACGCTGCAAACCAATTGATCCTGTGCCGGCCCCTTTTACTTTTACAACGTCCTTGATCTGAAAGAATCCATTATGCTGCTGGTTCTCTTCATCGATGGACTTAATATACTCCGGCCAAGCTTCTTCTAATGCCATTCGTTCTTCTTTCGTAAGCGATTCGAGTTTTCCGGACCTGACAAACCGGCGTTGGCCATCTTCAACGGTCGTGAAATGATTCAGGACATCGTCAGCCTGTTGTTTTTCTACGGCTTTGATCGCGTTCAAAACCGGACCTTCCGTATTATGCTGTGTGAATACAAATTCATCGGGATCTTCATCGCCATCGGCGAAAGCCTTCATCTGTCCATAATAGGCATTTGCATAATCCTGGATATACTGTTTTTGCGATTCCTCGTCATAACCGAGTTCCTCTGCATACAACGCAATGCTGGCAGCCATCCGCAATACATCGGCCAGATAGGAACCAGGAAAACCTTCATCAAAATCATCTGTATCGAAAACCATTTGGCCATTCTCATTTTGAAAAGCGCTGAAGTTTTCAAAGTGAAGATCACCCTGCAGCCATGTTGGTTTATCGTCTGGTGTATGATAGGAAAGCGGCATCCGCATCAGGTCGAAATAAAATAAGAATGCACTTCCCCTGAAAAGTTGGAAGGGACTTGTCAGCATTTTCCTGTATTTCTTCTTTTGGTTATCCTGGCTCAAGCCGAGCAATTCACTGTCATATTGGTTAAGAATTGATTTAAGTTCATTTTTGCGCAGAGCGCGGCGTGTTTGTTCAATGTGTTCTTTCATTTGTGCCATTCATTTCTCCTCCCTTATATTTGTACGACTGTTGTGACGTATTAGCATCAGCGTACATGGCCGTAGCATTCTTAGCCGATGTTCGGCTATGCTCAAATAGAATCGAGCACTGTACTCCCAACAATTTGGCCTTTAATCTATGAGATCGCACACAGTATATTATACTACGAATCCGCTGATAATTCAGGTGTCTGTGGCTAAAAATCCCAGTATGATTGACTAGAAAAAAATAAAACCATTTGCTGTAGCCTACAGTCTAATGGGCAGGCAAGAGAACAGAAAGCACTAAAGGGGGGAGTCACATCTTCTTTATAGCCTTGTTTATTATCAATACCATGATACACAGGTAAAGTTGTTTCGTCGATTTTACATTCTGGAACTTCCATAGATGCTGATGGATCCCAACAACACATTACATTTACGATTCAAAACGAAAATTTCCAGGGCCTGCTGACTTTTCCGATCAGTGACTACCCGACAAGAATCAATAAACCCTTCAAAGTCAAATTAAAGTAAATTCAATACTCCCAACCTCCGCAAAAAGGCGAGGGGATTCTTATCGATTCCGTGAGATATTACGAGTTATCAATACGTATTCTGTCGGAAATAGGCTGATGTCTGTTCTGAGGATTCGCTTATCTGAACCACAGACCACATCCAAAAAGTTTCCTCCGCATCTGATTCTTGCAAACTCGCCTGGTCTAAGATCAATATCCGGTTGCCTTCTTAGGTTTAGATTGATCAGTGGGATTATGGGGTTATTCACGCAACCGACAACACCAATTCCACCTCTTGAAAGAAAGACGGTTTGGCTAGAGGTAATCCTGTGCATCTGTTTTCCTTCATTGAAATAAAGGGTATGCTTTTCCGTTTTTTCCTTTGGGTCACATTTCGAAGAAATATGCTGGCTTGCATGATCACAGTGCCCTTTTACCCAAATTCCTCCATATGCCAATTCCTCACCCCCTTCTGGTCCTATTTATTCTATTCCTATTAAGTAAATTGGAATGGAAGTCTGTCATTGGTCATCCCAAAAGAGGCTGTTGTGCACAAAACAGGAATAGAATTCCTTAAAAATGGAACAAATAAGAACATCAAAAACCGAACAATGGAGGATTTCACTATGACCCAAAATCAAGAGGGAAAATTACCACAGTCTCCTGAACCGTATTGGAGAGAAGATATCGACCTGCCGGCATTTGATTCTTTAAAAGATGACACCGAAGCCGACGTAGTTATTGTCGGAGGGGGCATTACCGGGATTACTGCCGCTTACCTGTTGGTTCAGGAAGGGTTGAAAGTCGTTTTATTGGAAGCCAGTAATTTATTAAATGGTGTAACCGGGCATACAACGGCGAAAATAACGGCGCAGCATGGTCTGACCTATGATAATTTGATTACTCATATGGGGAAAAGTAAGGCAAGGCTGTATTATGAAGCCAATATGGAAGCACTCGATTTTGTTAAGGAAACGGTGAACGAACACCAAATTGATTGTGAATTTACTGAGCAGGATGCTTACATTTATGCGACAACAGAAGAATACGCCAGGAAAATTGAAAAAGAACACCAGGCTTATCAAGCGTTAAACATCGAGGGCGATTTACTGGACAATATTCCATTTAGCATTAAGGTACATAACGCCCTTTCGATGAAAAATCAGGCTCAGTTCCATCCCTTAAAGTTTTTATCCCATCTGGTTCAGACTATTAAAGAAAAAGGCGGGCGCATTTATGAAAATACAACAGCCGTTGATGTGGATAAGGGCGATACGGTTATAACAAGGGACGGACACCGTGTTAAAGGTGATTTTGTGTTGGCCTGTTCGCACTATCCTTTTTATGATGGAATGGGCTTTTATTTTACACGACTACATGCCAACCGCTCTTACATCGTTGCCATTAAGACGGATAAGGAATATCCGGGTGGTATGTATCTCAGTGTGGATAAACCAGTGCGCTCACTTCGTTCCGTTAAAGTCAACGGAGAAGAGATGGTTCTCATTGTGGGAGAAAGCCATAAGACGGGACAAGGGAAAGATACGCTGGAACATTACGAGGCGCTTGAATCTTTCGGTCGTGATGTTTTTGGTCAACACGAAACTGCCTATCGTTGGTCAGCTCAGGACCTGGTTTCCCTGGATAAGGTTCCCTACATTGGGGAGATCACTTCCGGCCATCCCAAAGTATTGGTGGCAACAGGCTACAGAAAATGGGGGATGTCCTCCGGAATTGCAGCGGCCCTATTGCTTCGGGATATTGTAACCGAAAAGAAAAACCCTTATAAAGAATTGTTTAGTCCGTCTCGCTTTTACGCCGACCCGAGCCTGAAAACGTTCCTAAAACAGAATGTTGATGTGGCCGAACATCTGGTCAAGGGGAAACTGGAAATAACCAATAAACGGGTTGAAAACTTGGCCGCAGGGGAAGGCGGAGTTGTGTTTTACAACGGGGGACGCGCCGGGGCTTATAAGGAAAAGAATGGTGAATTACACGTTGTAGATACGACTTGTTCTCATATGGGGTGCGAAACCGAATGGAACCATGGGGACCGCACCTGGGATTGTCCTTGCCACGGATCAAGATTTTCGTACAATGGGGATGTCATTGAAGGACCAGCAGAAGAAGGGTTGAAGCGGCTGAACTAGAAGAACTTAAATAAAAAAAGATTGGAAGGCGGTACCCGTTAACTTGGTTAGCGGGTATCGTTTTGTTTTGGCGGAAGAAATATCTAATTTTTCAATGAAGTTTTGAAAAAAAAGCCCCGCACCCGATTTTTTCTGATATGCTTAAAAATGAAAGGGGGATCAGATATAGTGAAAAAGAAACAGATTCGCAGCTGGGCCATGTATGATTGGGCCAATTCGGCTTTCGCGACAACAGTGATTGCGGCAGTTCTGCCGATTTATTATCACGATGTTGCTGCCAAAGGACTGGAAGATACGTTGGCGACAGCTTATTGGGGTTATTCTCAATCCATAGCTGTTATCCTTGTTGCTGTCATGGCTCCAATTCTCGGTGCAATGGCTGACTACACCGGTTCAAAGAAGAAGTTTCTTGGGTTTTTCGCCGGTATCGGTATTATGGCAAGTATGTTGCTGGCACTGGTAGGGGAAGGGGATTACTTGCTGGCATCTTTGCTTTTTATCCTGGGAGCAGTCGGTTATTCAAGCGCAAACGTTTTTTATGACGGCTTCCTTCCGGAAATTGTTGATAAAAATAGGATTGACAGCGTATCCGCATACGGCTACGCCTTCGGCTATATTGGCGGAGGCATCTTATTGCTGATTAATTTAATTATGATTATGAAATACTCGTGGTTCGGGTTTCCTGACAAAACCATTGGAACCCAATTTACTTTTGTTACCGTGGGCATTTGGTGGTTCTTGTTCACCATTCCGTTGCTTAGAAATGTGAATGAGCGGAAAATAGTGCGGGCAGAGACGGGCGAGAAAAATTATTTCAAAATCAGCTTCACGCGCTTATCAACGACTTTCAAGGAGATTAACCAATACAAGCAATTATTGAAATTTCTCATAGCCTATTGGCTATTCAACGATGGCATTGGCACCATCATTAAAATGGCTACGATTTATGGCCGTGATATAGGCATTGGCACCACTGATTTGATTGCAGCATTAGTCATTACACAATTTGTCGGAATTCCCTGTACCTTTCTTTTCGGCTGGTTAACAAAGAGAATGACGGCAAAACGAGCATTGATGTTAGCCTTATGGATTTATGTAGGGATTGTGATTTTGGGTTATTTCATGACAACAGCGCTTCATTTCTATATCTTGGCCGTTCTTGTTGGATTTGTTCAGGGAGGTGCGCATGCACTGAGCCGTTCCATTTTCGGAAAAATGGTTCCTGAGAATAAGAATGCGGAGTTTTTCGGATTTTACGGGATTTCCGCGAAGTTTTCTGCGGTCCTGGGACCGTTTGTGTTTGCGCTTGTCGGCCAATTAACCGGGTCCAGCCGGCTCGGCATCATTTCTGTAATCATCTTTTTCCTTGCAGGGATCTTCCTTTTGCGCAAAGTCGATATCGAACAAGGGGAACTGGAGGCAGAAAGAGAGAGGACAGCCTGAAAACTGGCTGTCCTCTCCTTAAAAAATCGGGTTGAAATGACGAATTTCCAAAGGCAATGTGCAGTCTTTGCCCGTGTCGTAGGCCAGGTTTTGCAGTTCCTTTTGGATGCCTTCGCAACTGTGCTCCTGGCCGTTATTCCAGTAATCCAGAACAGCTGTAAGAATACGAATGCCTTCCTGCTCCGCTTTTTGAAGCAGATCGTCGAAGCTCTCATGATGTTTTTCGTTGTCATCGGCCGGGTGATACCAACTTTTTCGTTCGCGATTTAAGTAGTCTTTGTCGTCGTTGACCTTCTGATAGGAAAAGGCGGAAACTTGCTTTCGGAAAGCTTTGTTTTTCCAGCCAAGGGGGTCAAATAGAACCTTCAGGCCTTTAATCATATCCCTGTAAGAATCATCTATGTAGTTGGGCGGCATCAAAGCAGCTTCTTCCGGGAAAAAACGTTCAATTAAACTTGAAAGCATATCACGAATAGAAGAATACAAATGCTTTCCAATATCGATTTGCTCAAAAACAGGGGTCTTCCATGTCTTCACGCCGCGGAATTCTTCCATTAGCAGTGTATCGATAATAACCTCAAGTCGCTGATGGTTGTTGTCGTCGTTACCGGAACAATAAATGATGTAAGGATGGGCATTTCGATCCAGGATATGATGGGTTAGAAAACCGAGAATGTAGGCCTGTAAATATAAATCCGCTGAACGTTGAGAACCGTATTGAATCATTTCCATCAGGAAGGGGCCGCAGGCTTCCTTGTGGATTTTCCCGCCGATTTCCGCAACCGGCTTCTCTTTCTTCCACGGCCAGAAGTTATGGTAGAAAAACGGATCAGGTCCTTGAGCGCCGAGACGAAAATAAGGTTTCACATCTTCAGAAGGAACCGAATAGCCAGACTTCTTTGCAACATCTTCACCGAAATAAATGTGTGTCCACACGTTGGGCATTTCTTTCATCCTTCCTGTGGTATTCCTCAGATTGCATTGTCAGCAGATGAACTTTCAAATCTATTAAAATCAATTGTGCTGCATGACTTTAAAAGGAATTTCTGGCGTTAATTGATGAACATTATGTAGTTCCAAGGTTGTATTTCATTCGAATTATGATCGCACTTCCTATGATAAACGTTAAGGAGAATTCTGGCAATGCTATTTTTGAAGAAAATTTGGCATTTGTCCAAATTTAGGGAAGCTTTCAGCTATGTAACATAGGGAAAGGTTATTTTTATGAAGCGGCGAACGAAATCATTTATTTTTCGAAAGAGTCGGTTAAAAGAAGGTTTTTTTACGAAGAAGCGCGAATATGTTTTAGGATGGGAATAAAGTGGTTTTGGCCTCTTCAATTGATCTGGAAACCTCGAAATTCAAAATAGGCCCATATACCTACCTACAAAAATGGGTCTTTTTGATCAATTTCTACTTTTTTCAAAAATGTTGCAGGATTTCGGAGAAAAACAGAGAAATTTTTACCAAAGGATATTGCCGATCTGGCAACATATGCTTTGAAGTTGATAATCGAGGTGAAAGGATGAAAATTGAAGAAAAAAGGGAGTTGTTGGAACGCTGGTATGGAGCGATGAAAGATCAAGACAGGGAGGAGGTATCGAATTGGAAAAAGAGGTTTGAGTCACGCTCCGACATGTTCACGGACCCAGAATTGTACAAATTTTATGAGCTTTTGTCGGCCAGATATTATCTGCTGAACAAGGACTATGACAAAGCGGACTCCAAATTGGAAGCGACCGGCCCGGTAGAAGAAGACAAATGGCACTGGCTGAACTACTACTATTATTTCTTCAAAGGCATTAGCCATTTCGACCAGGGGCAATACCAGGACGCTCTAGACTGCTACATGAAAGCAAAACCCATCGTGACTGACATTAGCCTTGAGGAAATAGGGGAGTTTTATTTCGAACTGGGACTGGCTTATCAACGGAATTATGAAATCACCTTGTCTGTGAAATATACAGAAAAAGCCCTTGAGATTTTCAAAAGAAAAGCTAACAACAGACGAATCATCACCTGTGAAAATTTATTAGGTATTAATAATAAAGACTTTCAACAATACAAAGAAGCGGAACACCATTACCATGAAGCTCTACTTCATGCTAAAAAATCTGATGATCCATTCTTGCAAATGATGGTTCTTCATAATTTTGGAGCTATGTGTTCTGAGCAAGACGATTTTAAAGTAGCAATTAATTTTTTAACAAAGGCTAACCCTTTAATAGAGCCATATGATCATCACATTAAGGCTAGAAATCTTTACTTATTGGCGAAAAATTATTTTAAAGCCGAGGAATTTCAGGAGGCCAGACTGAAATTGGATTTTGGGCTAAAAATTTCAAAGCAATTTGGTAATCAAGAATACATCCACCGTTTTAATCTTTTGAAGTCTAAATTTGAAGAACCCGAACGTTTTGAACAAACGTATATAGACGGAATTTCCTATTTTCAAGATCATAAATGGTGGGATTATGTTGCTGTATACAGCTTAGAACTTGCTGATTATTATAGAGAAAATGAACTTCATAGACCATCTACCGAATATTATCACCTGGCTGAAATCGCCAGAAATAAAATTGAGAAGGAGCGTGCTCGTCAATGAAAAAAATGATCTTAGGTCTTTTGAGTGTTACTCTTTTAATGGGAATTGGTTATTTGGGGACAGATGTTTCTGGTTTTCAAGTTAAAAGTAATTCTGGAAAGATTGATCAATCATCATACGAAGTCGCAAGGGGATTCCACGTTTTTTATTCACGTGATGAAATTGCTGGACGTTAAAATTTGATTTGTTATTAAGTGAAGCCACCGGCATTACCCCCGGTGGCTTTTTGTTTGGGTTATTCTTTTTTCTCCATTGCGGCTTTCAGGGCGTCGGCCATGCTGTTGCCGACTGATTCTTGTTGGCCATATTTTTTCATAAGTTGGCGTTTTTCCCGTTTGTCGGGGGTTTTTTTATTTTTATTGGCTTTCTCAACAACGTTGCACGGTCGGCATTGAAAGTAAGTGCCGGCGTCACCTTTGTGAATTTCCATCTTCTTGTGGCATTTCGGACAGCGCTTGTTGGTCAGCTTCGGATCCTTGTGCTTACGGTAACCGCAGTCGCGACTCGAACAGACCAACATTCTTCCGTTTTTACCTTTGACTTCCTTCATCAGCTCGCCGCATTCCGGACATTTGGAGCCAGTGAGATTGTGTGCTTTGTATTTTTTATCGCTTTGCGCAACCTCCGAAACCAGCAATTTTGTTTGTTTGCGAATGTTCCCGAGGAAAGCACCCGAATTTCCTTTGCCACGGGCGATGTCTTCCAATTGCTTTTCCCAACGGGCGGTCAGTTCAGGTGATTTCAGTTCGTCATTGACCAGGTCAATTAACTGTTTTCCCTTTGGCGTTGGGGTGAGGCGCCCGTTTTGCCTGTCAATAGACTGCGAGTGCAGCAATTTCTCGATAATATCCGCTCTTGTTGCCGGTGTGCCGAGTCCGTATTTCTCCATTCGGCCCAGCAGGTCAGATTCTGTGAAGCGGGACGGAGGCTCGGTCAGCTTTTTCTCCATGTTGACGTCTTTGACATGAAGGGACTGCCCGGTTTTGAGATTTCCCAGCTGTTTCGTCGATGGCTTGTCATCGTTTTTGTCTGTTACAGCTTTAAATCCTTTGTCAATCACCACTGTCTCACGTGCACTGAAAGTTTCACCGGCCACGTCGATTACCGCATGGACACTTTCATATTTGTATGGCGGATAGAAGAGGGCAAGAAAACGTTTCGCGATGATGTCGTACAGCTTACGCTCATCATTATCCAAGTCCGCCAGGTGTAACGGTTCTTCTGTTGGGATGATCGCATGGTGATCGGACACCTTTTCATCATTAAAAACCTTTTTTGCCTCAACTTTTCCGTTTTTCTTCAGGATGGGTTGCGTTTCCTGCTTATAAGCAGAAGAAATCGCCTTGAGCCGATCCTTCATCGTCGATGCCATGTCCCTGGTTAGGTAACGTGAATCGGTACGTGGGTAAGTGACGATTTTGTAACGCTCATACAACTGTTGCAGGACATTTAATGTTTTCTTGGCGGAAAAGCCGAAACGGCGGTTGGCATCCCGCTGGAGCTCTGTCAGGTCATAGGGAAGGGGCTGCCCGTCGGTTTTCTGCTTTTTGTTGATGTCACGGACAACGCCGTCCTTGCCGGTAACCTTTTTCCGGATCGTTTCGGCCTTTTGCTCATCGAAAATCCGTTTTTCGCCCTTCTTTTCCCACACAGCTTCAAGTGGACCAATTTTCGCCTGCAACGTCCAATATTCTTGCGGCTGAAAAGCTTGGATTTCTTTTTCACGTTCCAGCACCATCCCCAACGTCGGGGTTTGCACCCGGCCCGCAGACAGTGGATCGTTATATTTTGTCGTGAGCGCTCTCGTCACATTCAAACCGATCAGCCAATCCGCTTCCGCGCGGCATACCGCCGATTGATACAGGTCGTCGTATTTTTTCGCTGGCTTTAGTTGTTTGAATCCATCGCGTATCGCCTTATCCGTTTGCGACGAAATCCATAGCCGCTTTACAGGCTTGTTCCAATGGATTCTTTCGATTATCCAACGCGCGACCAGTTCACCTTCACGCCCGGCATCGGTCGCAATCACTAGGTCTTTGATATCTTTCCGTTTCGCTAACCGGTCGATTGCTTTGAATTGGTGGGTTGTCTGCCGGATTGTTTTCAGTCCCATTTTTTTCGGGATAATCGGCAAGTCTTCCATCCGCCAAGTCTGATAGCGCTTCTCATAGTCTTCCGGCATTTTCAGTTCAACCAGATGGCCAAGCGCCCAAGTGACAACATATTTCGGGCCTTCAATATAATTTTTATTTTTTTGATTGCAGCCAAGTACGCGGGCAAGGTCGCGCCCAACGCTCGGTTTTTCAGCAAGTACAAGGGATTTCATCGAATGCTCCTTTCCTATGTTTAGTATAGCGGAAAGAACAGTGGTTTGAAAACGAGGAAGGTGCGGATCCTGACAGCATGCCAACAATTTATTTATGTGAGATGAAACTGTGCA
>DASVCO010000167.1:0-7644 GCA_036381575.1 Caryophanales bacterium | reverse complement strand
AAAAGGGTGTCTCGCAACTGAGTCGCACCGGGTAAATCGTTTGAAACCGTGAAGGATTGGAGCTTCTCACCTTCACCATTCAATAAGCAAACCTTGATATCAAAAGAACTCACATCTAAACCGACAAATAATTTCATGGGGGAATTTCCCTCCTTTCAAATTAGAATCACTGGTACTTTTTCTTGGACGCCCTGAGATATCCCTAGTGTGAACGTCGATCAGCAACCTCGTGTATCAGAACTTGCCCTGATTCGAAAGCCGCCCCAGAGCTACTACCATCTGGGTTCGAGGTTCAGGGAGAACAGCCTGCGAGTAGGAAGCTCCGCACGTACACTGGGAAGCAATCTTTTGGTGTGGTTAGCCCACAGGAGAGTGTAAGAATTGTCCCAAATGATCCTAAGATCATTATCTAGGAATATCTCAAGGCGTCCAAGACATTTGACTATATTCTGCAGGGAAAGTAAGAGGAATCTGGGCTCTGTAAAAGAGCCTAAACATAATATACGAGGAGAGTAGGGCATGGAAACGATCCAATATGAAGTTGAAGGCGGCATTGCCCGCATTACGTTGAACCGTCCCGATAAGCTGAATGCTTTTAACGGGCAAATGCATAAGGAATTAGCCGATGCATTGAAACAGGCGGGAAAGGATTCGGAAGTTCGTGTTGTTGTATTAACCGGCGAAGGACGCGCATTCTGCTCCGGACAGGATTTAGCGGACGTTGGTGAAGATGTCGATTTTGCAGAGGTTTTGCGAAAAGGCTACAACCCGATTATCGAAACGTTGACAGGTATGGAAAAACCGGTGGTTGCCGCGGTAAATGGAACGGCAGCGGGCGCAGGTGTCAGCCTGGCGTTAGCCTGTGATTTTCGCCTTGCTCATGAGAAAGCCAGTTTCGTAGAAGCTTTCATTAACATCGGGCTTGTGCCGGATTCAGGGAATCTTTACTTTCTGCCAAGATTGATCGGGCATGCAAAAGCATTGGAGTTAGCTGTCCTTGGCGAGAAAGTTAAGGCGGCCAAAGCAGAAGAACTCGGGTTGGTTACGAAGGTTGTTCCTGCAGATGATTGGGAAACCGAAGTGCAGGCTTTTGCCGAAAGATTGGCGAGTATGCCCACGAAAGCGATTGGCTTGATCAAACGGTATATGCAAAAGAGTTGGGAGAATGATCTCGGCGAAGTGTTGGAGAACGAAGCATATGCACAGAAAATCGCTGGCTCGACAGAAGATTTCAAGGAAGGCGTCCAAGCGTTTCTGGAGAAAAGGAAGCCGAAGTTTCAAGGGAAGTAAAGCGAAACCATAATAAAGGAGATGAAGAGAATGAGCGAGATGAAGCGTGATGCTTACAAGCTGTTTATCAACGGGGAAGCGGTAGATGCCGCTTCAGGCGAAACGTTTACGACATATAATCCGGCGAACGGAGAGGCGATCGCCGAGATTGCCAAAGCCGGGAAGGAAGACGTCGATAAAGCTGTTGCAGCTGCGCGCAATGCGTTTGATAATGGAAAATGGAAGCGTTATCCCGTTGGAAAGCGCGCCCGTGTGTTGAACAAGATCGCCGCGATCATGCGAGAGCGGTTTAATGAGCTGGTTGAGCTTGAAATTATGAACAGCGGAAAAGCGATCAGCGCTGCGCAAGGGCAGATCATGCAGGCAGTTGAGAATTTCGAGTTTTTCGCAGGGGCGATTGTCGGCCATCGCGGGAATGTCAACAACATGCCGGGACCGTTTTTCAACTATACGCAAAAAGAACCAATTGGCGTAGCTGGTCAAATCGTGCCGTGGAATTATCCATTGATGATGGCGGCATGGAAAGTGGCACCCGCAATTGCTGCAGGTTGTTCGGTTGTATTGAAGCCGGCCAGCCTTACACCGATCACGGCGATTGTGTTGACGGAAATTTGCCATGAAGCCGGTGTGCCGGAAGGTGTCGTCAATGTTGTGCCAGGTCCGGGTTCAACTATTGGTTCGTATCTTGTCGAGCACGAAGATGTGAACAAAGTCGCGTTTACCGGTGAAACGGAAACAGGAAAAGACATCATGGCACGGGCATCGGAGACATTGAAGCGCGTTACGCTCGAGCTTGGTGGAAAGTCTCCGAATCTCGTGTTCCCGGATGCTGATATGGATGGCGCGGTTAACGGTTCGGTATTCGGTATCTTTTTCAACACCGGTCAATCGTGTGAAGCTCGTTCCCGTCTCTTCGTCCACGAAGATATTTACGATGAATTTGTTGAGAAATTCATTACCCAGACGAAAAAGTTGAAGCTTGGCAACCCGATGGCGAAAGACACGCACGTTGGCTCAATTATTAACCAGTCGCAGCTTGATAAAATTCATTCCTATGTGGAAAGCGCGAAGGAAGAAGGCGCGACCGTCGTCACAGGAGGAGAGCCTGTAAAACCGGAAGGTTTTGAAGGCGGTTACTGGTATGCCCCGACAGTGATCACCGATGTGACGAATGATATGAAAGTGGCTCAGGAAGAAATTTTCGGCCCGGTCGTTGTTGTTATGAAGTTTAAAGATGAAAAAGAAGGCATTCGTCTGGCCAATGATACGAAGTACGGTTTGGCCGCAGCTATCTGGGCGAAGGATCAGGCATTGATCAATCGTGTAGCCAGTGGCATTCAGGCAGGGACCATTATGGTCAATACACCTTTTTCCGCATTTCCGGGTACTCCGTTTGGTGGTTACAAGCAGTCAGGGTTTGGCCGTGAGTTGTCGATCGAGGCGCTGGATCTTTATACAGAAACAAAGAGTGTATTATCTTATATCGGTCCGAAGCCGCTTAATCCGTTTGGCCTCGAATAAGAATGTGGAAGGGTTCTCTTTTTTGAGGACCTTTTCCATTTACTGTATCAGGAAGTATAAATGTTGGTGAATATTTCGTATCAACAAATAAGAAGAATCAACGCAGGAGACACGGGTAAATTGATAGATAAGCACTCGGCGTCCAAAGCAGGTTCAGGAAGTAGTCTTCTTCACTCCGGCGCCCAAAGGAGGTTCAGGAAGTAGTCTTCTCCACTCCGTCGCCCAAAGCAAGTTCAGGAAGTAGTCTTCTCGGCTCCTCCGAGACATAGTTTAATCGGCGATGTGTTGTTGAAGGCTATAGTCGTATCGGCGATGCGTTGTTGAGGGCTCCTCCGAGACATTGTTTACTTGACGAAGTGTTGTGGGGGCTGACTCGTGGCATAGTCTATTCGATGATGTGTTGGTGCGGTCAACTAAGGCTTTCTTGCACTACAGACTTGGCGTAAGCCAAGTTTCTCTTTACATATAAATAAGGAGGGGATTTGTTTGCCTGAAAATCTGGTGGTTGTCGGCTCAGGTGTGATGGGTCGCGGAATTGCGTACGTATCAGCTGTCGGTGGCTTTCAAGTTAAGTTGGTTGATATCAAGTCAGAACAGCTGGAGAATGCGGAAAAAGAGTTGGGAAAAATCTTCGACAAGGGTGTGGAACGCGGCAAAATCAGCACGGATGATAAAGAAGAGGCGAAGGGAAGGCTCGCCTATGAAACTGATTTGGCAGGAGCGGTTCAGGATGCCGATCTTGTGATTGAAGCCGTGCCGGAAAACATGGATATCAAAAAAAGTGTTTTCGAACAACTGGACCAACATGCGCCCGAGCGATGTTTTTTTGCGACCAATACTTCCACGATGAGCCCTACGGAACTGGGTTCCTATACAAAACGTCCGGAGCGTGTTATAGCGATGCACTTTTTCAACCCGGTCCATAAAATGAAGCTTGTTGAAATCATCCGCGGGTTGGAGACAAGCGATGAAACGGCTCAGGTTGCCCGTGAATCCGCTGAGAAAATGGGGAAAGAAACCGTTGTTGCCAATGAGTTTCCGGGATTTGTGACGAGCCGGATTAGTACACTGGTCGGAAATGAGGCCTTTCGTATGTTGGAGGAAGGTGTCGGTTCTGCTGAGGAAATCGATAAGGCGATTAAGCTTGGTTTGAATTATCCGATGGGACCGTTTGAATTGGGCGATCTTGTTGGACTCGACACCCGCTTGAACAACCTGAATTATTTGCATCAGACGCTGGGTGAACGATTCCGGCCGTCACCGTTGCTTGTGAAATATGTGAAAGCGGGCAGGCTTGGCCGCAAGACCGGTAAAGGCGTTTTTGATTACAGTGAGGAGAAAAAGTCATGAAAGAAGTCGTAATTGTCGATGCTGTACGTACACCAATCGGGCGCTACAAAGGGGCCTTGAAATCCGTTCGTCCCGATGATTTGGCGGCGACAGTGATTGAAGCTTTGTTAAAAAGAAATCAGGGATTGCCGAAAGAGGAAATCGAAGATGTTGTGTTCGGCAACGCAAACGGGGCCGGTGAAGAAAACCGCAATGTGGCGCGCATGGCCGCATTGTTGGCCGGTTTGCCCGTTCAGGTTGCGGGAACGACGATTAACCGGCTTTGCGGATCAAGCCTCGATACTGTTAATTACGCTGCGAGAGCGATAGCCGTCGGGGAAGGAGACGTATTCATTGCAGGCGGAACGGAAAGCATGACGCGGGCGCCGCTTGTGATGGCGAAGCCGGAGAAGGAGTTTCCGCGCGGGAATCCGGAAATGTTCGATACGACGATCGGGTGGCGGTTCGTCAACCCGAGGATGAAGGAAATGTACGGAACCGACAGCATGCCGGAAACGGCGGAAAATGTTGCGAAGCGGTACGATGTGTCGCGCGAGGCGCAGGACGAGTTCGCGTATGAGAGTCAGATGAAGGCGAAAAAGGCGATGGAGTCCGGGAGGCTCAGCGATGAGATTGTGCCGGTGAGCTACCGGGACCGCAAGGGGAACGAGGTCATTGTGGACACAGATGAACATCCGCGGCCTAACACGTCGCTGGAGAAATTGGCTGGCTTGAAGCCGATTTTCGAGGGCGGAACGGTTACGGCGGGGAATGCTTCCGGCATCAATGACGGCGCATCCGCGGTCCTGATGATGAGTGCGGAAAAAGCCAAAGAGCTCGGATTGAGGCCGCTTGTGCGCTATGTGACATCCGGAGTTTCCGGAGTGGAACCGGAGGTTATGGGGCTCGGGCCGATCTATGCTTCACGTAAAGCGTTGGGGCGTGCTGGCCTGACTGTTGATGACCTGGGGTTGGTCGAATTAAATGAGGCATTTGCTTCGCAATCTCTTCAGTGTCTCAAGGAGCTTGAACTCGATCGATCAAAGGTCAATCCAAACGGTGGGGCGATTTCTTACGGCCATCCACTCGGTGCAAGCGGTGCGAGAATTTTAACAACCTTAATCCATGAAATGAAAAAACAGGATACACAATATGGACTGGCTACGATGTGTATTGGTGTCGGCCAGGGGATTGCCACGATTGTTGAGAGGTTTCCGGAATAAATTTTGATTAGGTAAAAGCTGAAACGTCTAAATACGGTCAAATTGTGTGACCAACGTGAATGTCGGTACATCCTGAAGGCGATTAGGAGGAGAAAAAAATGGCAAAAGTAGAATATAAGGTTCAGGACCATATCGGGTATGTCAAAATCAATCGGCCGGAAGTGCTCAATTGTTTCGATTATGAAACGCTGACTTTGTTGGGCGAGATTGTAGATTCGATTCATGTAGACAAAGATGTCCGGGTCGTGATTTTCACCGGTGCTGGGGAAAAGGCATTCAGTGCCGGGGCTGACCTGAAGGAACGGAAAAGCCTCAACGATCAGCAGGTACGCCGTAATGTTAAGAAGATCCGCGATGTATTTTCAGCGGTGGCTGATCTGCCTCAGCCGACTATTGCCGCAATCAACGGCTATGCTCTCGGCGGCGGGTTCGAGTTGGCGCTTGCTTGTGATTTCCGGATTGCCGTGTCCGATACGAAGGTCGGCTTGCCGGAAACAAGCATGGCGATTATTCCAGGTGCGGGTGGAACCCAGCGTCTGCCACGAATCATCGGTGAAGCCAAGGCGCTTGAATTGATTTTGACAGCGAAAAAGCTGACCTCAAATGAAGCGTTGGAGTATGGGGTTCTGACGAAAACAGTGCAACATGAAAAATTGCTCGATGCGTGCGAAGAGTTGGCCGGGCAAATTCTTGCCAATGGGCCAGTGGCTGTTCAGCAAGCCAAGTATTCCATTAAAAATGGCATGAATGCCGATATTCAAACTGGGATGGAAATGGAATCAAAAGCTTATGAACTGACGATTCCGACGAAAGACAGGATGGAAGCTCTGCATGCCTTTAATGAGAAACGCAAGCCCGAATTCAAAGGCGAATAAGCGTAGGCCAAAGGATGAAAGACGATGGATACAAGTCTGAATACACGTTCGATGATTTTTACATTATATGGTGATTATATCAGCCACTATGGCAGCGAAATCTGGATTGGCAGCCTGATTCGTCTATTACAGGCATTTGGCCATAATGAGCAGTCGGTCCGTGCGGCTATTTCACGAATGAGTAAGCAAGGGTGGGTCCAGTCGCGCCGCGAGGGAAACAAGAGTTATTATTGTTTAACCGAACGCGGAAGGAAGCGAATCAATGAGGCTGCGAAGCGGATTTTCAAATTGCAGCCGGAAGCTTGGGATGGCAAATGGCGGATGTTGATGTACACGATTCCTGAAGAAAAACGGGCCATTCGAGACGAGTTGCGTAAAGAAATTGTCTGGAGCGGCTTTGGCATGTTAGCCAACGGATTCTGGATTTCACCGAACCGCTTGGAGAAACAGGTAAATGATCTGATTGACAAATACGAAATCGCGCCGTATGTTCATTTTTTTGTCAGTGAATATCAGGGACCGCATGAAAACGAACAACTTGTCCGTGAATGTTGGGATCTTGATGAAATTAATGAACGTTATGAGCAGTTCATTAACCATTACAGCCGAAAATTTGTGATTGGCAAAAGTAAAATTGAAAAAGGCGAAATGACCGACGGTGAATGTTTCGTTGAACGTACACGTCTTGTTCATGAATATCGGAAATTTTTATTTGTCGATCCGGGCCTTCCGGAAGAATTGGCACCCGAAAAATGGTTGGGCGGTTACGCCTCATCCTTGTTCAGCGATTATTACAAGGCGCTTGCTGAACCGGCGAGCCACTTTTTTGAAACGGTATTTGCCGAAGGAAATGAAATTGCGAATCGAAACCGTGAATACGATGCCTTGACTCACCCATTCATGATTCACAATAGATCATGAGAACGGTCCGCCCGTCAATTCCTCTTTTTTACAAATTTTTGACAACAAGCTTGAATTATGATATGATCTTAGTAGCTGGTATTAATTTAATTCAGAGGAACAGCCCGGCTGAAGATAGAGGAACTCAGACTAAGGTCACCGCCTACTGTGGCAACGTCTGAGGGTCCCGCAACGTGTGACCCAAAAAGCAGAAAGTGTTTTTTGGGATTCCAGGCGCGGAAGCGAAGCCCTGGCGCGATGTCACAGATTTTTCGAATGGGTTATTTAAGGAAGTTCGACTAAATACACGGCGTCAATCCCACTCTAAGAAGTAATAAACACTTCCGGGAGATCCGGGTTGAAACGTTGAACTGACCCTGGTGGAGATCTGGACGTAATTACGCCGAGGCGTAATTGATATTAGAGGTGATGTGGCGATGAAACCGGGAATGGAAGTTGGGCAGCAGGCGACAATCACGGCTGAAGTAACGCCGGAAATGTATGCG
>DASVCO010000166.1:0-3997 GCA_036381575.1 Caryophanales bacterium | reverse complement strand
AAAGAGGAAGTGTTAAAACGTGATCCAGCAAGGCGAATTTGATCAACAAAGAGAGGAAAACGGTACATAACAGTTGCTCCTACACAAAGCATCTTTAAGTAAGCTATGTAGCGGAAACATCATCATCTTCGGGTTTGCTATGGGTTAGAGGCCTTGTAACGCCAGCCCATTTGGATATTTATTTTCAACATCATTAACTGGAAGGAGCCACAGTACATGACAGTAGCTCCCAAACAAAGCACCTTTGAGTAAGCTATGTAGCGGAAACCGGAAACATCATCATCTTCGGGTTTGCTATGGGTTGGAGGCCTTGTAACGCCAGCCCATTTGGGGATTTATTTTCAACATCATTAACTGGAAGGAGCCACAGTACATGACAGTAGCTGAGTTATTCATTAAATGTTTGGAGGAGGAAGGGGTTAAATACATCTTCGGGGTGCCCGGAGAGGAAAACCTTGCCTTCATGGATGCTATTCTCGATTCCGATATTGAATTTATTGTGACGCGCCATGAAACCGGCGCGGCTTTCATGGCAGGCTTGATGGGACGATTAACCGGAAAGCCCGGAGTTTGTTTATCAACGTTGGGACCGGGGGCCACCAACATGCTGACCGGGGTGGCTGATGCCAATATGGATCGTTCACCGCTAGTGGCCATAACAGCTCAGGCCGGGATGGACAGACAGCATAAAGAATCCCACCAGACCTACAATCTTATTGAGCTTTACAAACCCGTAACGAAATGGAATGCTTCGATTCGGGCCCGTGAAATCACTCCTGAGGTGATCCGGAAAGCCTTCAGTACTGCCAGGGATGAAAAACCGGGAGCGACTCATATAGAACTGCCCGAAGATATCGCCGGCATGGAGGTTGATGTTTCTCCGATCGATACGCAATATGAGAAACCTTATAAGGTGGAAGCGAAAGATGAGACGATCGCTGAAGCAGCTGATATCATCAATCAGGCGGAGAGGCCGTTGATCCTTTGCGGGAACGGGATTACCCGTGATTATGCCGATAAAGAAATTCAGGCTTTCGCTGAGAAAATCAAGACCCCCGTGACGGAAACCTTTATGGGCAAAGGGGCTATGCCCTGGAAGAATCCGCTTTGCATGATGACGGCCGGTATGCCGGGGAAAGATTGGATTAATTGCGGTTTTGACTATGCCGATTTGATTATTACTGTAGGATTCGACATGGCTGAATTTCCGCCGATGAGATGGAACCAGAGTGATACCCCGATTCTTCATATTGATACGATAGAGGCCGAAACCGATACGCATTATCCGGTAAGGTTGAACGTTATTGGAGATCTTTCGGAAAATGTCGGAAAAATCACGGAGGTGGTTAACCCCAGGGAAGAAATCGACTCCTATTATCAAGATTTGCGTGAGAAGATGGTTGCTGATTCCAAGGAATATGAACAAGACAACAGCTTCCCTGTTAAGCCGCAACGGATTATTTCCGATTTGCAATCTGTTCTCAGCAAAGAGGACATTGTCCTGACCGATGTCGGAGCCCACAAAATTTGGATGGGCCGTATGTATCATGCTGATGAACCGAATACATGCCTGATCTCCAATGGCCTGGCTTCAATGGGGTACGCATTGCCCGGAGCGATTGCAGCCAAAATGGTTGATCCGGATAAGAATGTTGTAGCTGTAGTCGGAGACGGGGCTTATCAAATGACAGGCATGGAACTGGAAACAGCGGTACGCCTTGAATTGCCCATTGTTATTCTGTTATGGCGGGATGATGCCTATGGGCTGATCGAGTGGAAGCAAATGAACGAATACGGACGCCCGTCTAACATCAATTACGGAGACCCTGATTTTGTGGCCTTGGCGAAAGCATACGGTGCTGAGGGGTTGCGTGTTGAGAAAACAGAAGACCTTGTGCCTACGCTCGAACAAGCGTTAAAATTAAAGAAGCCTGTCTTGATTGATTGCCCGGTCGATTATAGTGAAAACGTAAAGTTGACCGAGCGGTTAAGCAATATTGATTGTTAAGGCAAAATTCTTCAAGGGTTTTGCCTGCTTGAACTTAGAAAAAAATACTGTTAAAGAAAGAAAAGAGGAGGAACCGGGATGGAATGGCTTGTAATATTAATTTTGATCGGTTTAATTATTTTGTTTGCTGTGATTGTGACACCGGTGGTGCTTTTGATTTATCTAAGAACTGTCGATAAGGGGCAGGAGCAGCATGCTATCCTTCGTAATTTTCCGATACTCGGGAAGTTTCGTTATATCATGGAGAAAATAGGGCCGGAGTTGCGCCAGTATTTGTTTGACCACGATAACACAGGAAAACCTTTTTCCCGAATGGATTATCAACACATAGTATTGCCTGCAAAGTACTCAAAGAATATGATTGGCTATGGTTCGAAACGGGATTTTGAAGAAGCGGGTTATTTCATCAAGAATGCGATGTTTCCCAAACAACGAGAAGAAATGAAGGTAGACAATGATAATCTTGTAGATACCCATATCTATGATATTGAAGAAGACAACTTGTTTAATAGAAAAGAACATATGAAAGAAGACCAGATCAAGCCATGGTTATTAACGGATGAACACGCCGTGGTTCTTGGGGAGAATTGTAAGCACCCATTTAAGGTTAAGAGTCTCGTAGGCATGTCCGCGATGAGTTATGGTTCCTTGGGAGATCATGCGATTACTGCCCTTTCAAAAGGGATTGGAATGGCGGGCGGCGCATGGATGAATACAGGTGAAGGTGGATTGTCCGAATATCATTTAAAAGGAGATACGGATATTATTGCCCAAATCGGCGCCGGATTGTTTGGGGTTCGTACGAAAGATGGTGAATTCAGCTGGGAGCTTTTGAAAAAGAAAGCGGAAATTCCGCAGGTGAAAGCGTTCGAATTGAAGCTGGCGCAGGGGGCGAAAACGCGCGGCGGCCATGTGGATGCGAAGAAGGTAACGGAAGAAATTGCGGAGATCCGAAACGTTGAGCCCTATAAAACGATCAACAGCCCTAATCGTTTTAGGGAATTCAATGATGTTCCTTCGATGTTCGAATTTATCGGGAAAATTCGAAATCATACAGGAATGCCGGTGGGCATTAAGATTGTCGTCGGCGGCAATGATTCAGTGGAAGAATTGGCCTCCTATATGAAAGAGTCAGGAGAGGGGCCTGATTTCATAACAGTTGACGGATCCGAAGGAGGAACAGGCGCATCCTATCAGGATTTGGCAGACAGTGTTGGACTGCCGGTCAAATCAGCTGTGATGATCGTCGATGATACATTAAGGCGACATGGTGTACGAGATCGTGTGAAACTGATTGCTTCAGGAAAATTGATTACGGCTGATAAGGTTGCCGTTATGCTGGGGATTGGGGCCGATCTTGTAAATATAGCCCGCGGTTTCATGATTTCAGTCGGATGTATTATGGCGCAGCGGTGCCATACAAATGAATGTCCGGCTGGTGTGGCGACGACGGATAATCACTTGCAGAAGGCTCTCGTAATTGAAGAAAAGAAATACAGGGCCACCAATTTTCTTGTAACCCTTCGCGAAGGATTGTTTCGCGTTGCGGCGGCGGCAGGGATCGAATCTCCTACACAATTTGAACGGAAGCATGTGATGTATAAAGATGAGAAGGGCCACACATACGGCCTTGAAGAAGTCTATAACCCGGAAAAGCTGGATATGCAGCAAACAAGTTAACAGTTATGGGATTTAGGCCGCAGGCGTCCAACACGCCTGCGGTTCTTCTGTGCGCCTGCAAATCTGCAATAAAATGGTTTACCAGGTTTTGACCTTGGGAAATGGGAATCAAAGGCTATTTTACAAGGAGGGAAGAAATTGATTCATAACGAAAAGAAAATCCATGGCTACAAAATCAATGCCGAAGATGATGAGTTGGGAAAGGCTGAAGCTTTCCTGTTTGATGATGAAAACTGGACCATTCGTTATCTTGTGGTGGACACCCGAAAGTGGCTTCCGGGACGCAAGGTACTGATTTCACCGATTTCT
>DASVCO010000165.1:0-3997 GCA_036381575.1 Caryophanales bacterium | reverse complement strand
CCAGAGAGGGCTAGCGATGCCGAATTATCAGTCTCTCGCTTTTCATTAACCGGTGAATTTGCGATAATGATCATACATCAAAGTAAATAACCGAGGTGGATTCTTTATGAATCTGTTTTCCGAATATCACTGGTTTGAATTGTGGGAGCCGATTTGGTTTGTGGTCTTGTTAGCAATGGCAGTGCTGTATTTAAGGAATAAGGGTGCATCAAGACGTGAAAGATCGTTGTTTCTTACCGCGTTGGCTCTTATTTTTATAGTAGTCGGAAGTCCATTTCATATACTGGCGGCTCATGGTTTGTTCAGTGCTTTCATGGTTCAACAATCGATTCTGTATCTTGTTGTGCCCCCGTTTTTAATATCAGGAATTCCTTCTTCGTGGCTAAGGCCGCAGTTGTGGCATCACATTGTGAAAAGAATTCTCAGAGCATTGACCAATCCGTGGTTTACGGCGATTTTATTTAATGTCGGTTTTTCTTTATACCTGTTGCCGATGGTGTTTCATTCCGTGCATGGTCATCCTGTATATACTGGGTTGTGCGACCTGTTTCTTTTTCTTGCGTCGGTATTGATGTGGTGGTCGATTCTTTCACCGTTGCCTGAATTGAATCCGTTATCCGGTTTAGCACGGCTTTTCTATATTTTTATTACTGCAGTCATGTTGACACCGATTGCGTTCTTGATGTTGTTTGCTAATGATATCCTTTACCCGGCGTATGGGATGGCAAGTGGAGTGTTTTCGAATTTAAGTGCTCTATACGACCAACAGCTTGCCGGCGGGATTCTGAAAGGATTTCAGCTTACGGCTTACGGGATTGTGCTTGGCATTGTAGTGTTCGAATGGGTGAGGAAAGAACAGCAGCAGGATCAATCGGGCAGCGGTAAAAGGCCCCGTGTGAAAAAAGCGCATTAAACGGAGGTGCGGAAATGGAGCGATTGAACGAAGAACAGATTGAAGAAGCATTGGCGAGAGCAGAAGGCTGGAAACGGACCGAGCCGAAATGGATTGAGAAAAGGTTCCGGTTTAAGGGATTCATGGACGGTATAACGTTTGTGAACCGGATTGCAAAGTTATCGGAAGAGGTCGATCATCATCCGTTTATTTCAATTGATTATAAGGTTGTGACATTGAGGCTGTCCTCATGGCATGCCGGCGGGTTGACTGATCTGGACTTTGAGTTGACCGGGAAATATAACGAGTTGTATAAAGAAGTGCAAAATACTGGGGAATAAACGCCTTTTTGTGTCGATATTTCCCGGGAAATGGTATTCCTCTGTCAAATGGGCAGGGGATATTTTTTTATAGAGCAGGCCTGACTGGAACCTTTCATCTTTCATTTTCGTATAGAGAAATGTAGTTATTTTACTTAAGGGGGAAACAAAATGTTAGTCACGACGACGAACCGATTGGAAGGCAAGGAAATTGAAGAGTATCAGGGAATTGTAACCGGAGAAGCGATAATGGGAGCAAATGTTGTCCGCGACTTTTTGTCGGGGATTACAGATATTATTGGCGGGCGCAGCGGGGCCTATGAAAGCAAATTATCGGAAGGGCGTGAAATTGCGGTTCGCGAGATGGAGGAAAAGGCGGAGCGAATGGGCGCGAATGCGGTCATCGGCGTGGATCTGGACTTTGAAACGTTGCGCGATGGCATGATGATGTGCGTGGCCACCGGAACAGCGGTACGTGTAAGGTAATATCAAGGGGACTCGAGCACCTTTTTGGTTTGGGAGGACTGAAGATTGATGCATATGAGTGGTTTGGGCATGTTTTTCAGTTTGTTCGGCATGTTGTATTTTTTGGTGGGACTGCTTGTAGTAGCCCTGGTGATTGTGTTCTTCTTTAAAGCGATTTCTTTCATGAATCAAAAGAGTAAGGCCGATCAGGAACGGAATCGAGTGCTCAAGGAAATTGCCGAGCTGTTGGAGAGGTGACATAGGGACGGCAAGGTTTGAAAAACCTCCGGTCCGGGGAAGGTGGATTGTAGAAAGGAGGCGCATGGCGATGATTCAAATGAAACGGGTGTATGAGGAGCCGTCGAAAGAAGACGGGCGCCGTGTGTTGGTTGACCGGGTCTGGCCGCGTGGCGTTTCGAAGGAGAAAGCGCAACTCGACGAATGGATGAAGGAGGTTGCGCCGAGTCCTGATTTGCGGAAGTGGTTTGGCCACAAGCCGGAACGGTTTGAGGCCTTTAAGGAAAGTTACGAGAAGGAACTTGAGGAGAGTGCGGAGCGCCAAGATGCGGTGGCCAAGCTTCGTGATTGGAGCGAAGAGGGGCAGGTTACACTTATATACGCTGCAAAAGATGAAGAGCATAATCATGTAGTGGTGTTAAGGGATTTTGTCAACGACAACGAATGAGGAATATGATAAAATAGAAGTTGGAACGGGTCCACCTTTGTGCGAGGTGGACCTCTTTCCATTATTCGGTCTGAAGCTGGATAATGGAAAGAGGCATCCGTGTCAAAAGGCGTTGTGACCCACATCGTGTGGGACCTAGCGCGCAGGGCTCTCCATGAGGGCCCGAAAAACGATTTTTGTTTTTTAAAAGGGGTAAAAATCCGGGCGCAAATGCGCCCCGGCGTATTTGCGCCCGGGTTTCAGGTTTAGGGGGTGAATTGTAGTGAAAACACCGGTTTATTGGAGCGTGCTCGGTTTTATTTTTTTATTGGCGCTTGGGGTTTCCCGGTTGCATTTGTCTGAACTGTTGCAGGACGTTGACGCTCTTGTATTGTTATTATTGATGTTTCTGGCAATCAAGCGTTTATTTATAAAAAAGATGATTCTTAGTACGGCTTCGGGAGCGGCTCTTATGGCGACGGGCATTTTCCTGAGCGGAGCGTTTCATCATTTTACAGTGTTGAATGCCGTCCTTGGGAAACCGGCTGCGCTCGCTTTGTTTTTATTGTGGTTATGGATGATGAGCTACTATGTCTGGGAATTTCTTCGTAAAGATGAACGTGAGCGTCATGTGAAGCATCCGATTCGCAGTTTTGCTGTTGGGACATGGATCGCAGCGACGTCGGTTACCGGAACCGTGCTGTATCACCGTTTGCCTGAGTTAAAGTGGGTAGCTGAAGGAATGGCTGTGATAGCCGGTGGGTTATGGTTATTATTCTTTGCCTTGTGTTTAAAGAACTTTACCAGGGTCATTATGAGGCGCCTTTATGCTAACGTTCATGGAATCGTGTTGCTGTCAACGGTGAGTACTCAATCTGTGGTGATTTTCTACAGCACATTATTTGAATCATTCATTCCCCGTACGTTTATGGAGATCTTTCTGATCATCGGAGCGATCTTTTATGGGCTTGGCCTGTGTCTGATTATCACGAGGTACTATATTTGCCGTCCAGTCGATTTGAACAAACATTGGACGAATACCAACTGTATTTTGCACGGGGCGATGTCGATTACTGGTTTGGCCGGAATCTTGTCGGGAACGATGGCTCCGGAGGTCGTGGAAGGCATTTGGATTTGGTCGTTCGTTTGGTTCATAATCGTTGAAGCTTTTGAGATTTGCCGCGGGATTGCTCGCGTGAAAAAACTTGGTCTTGTAAGAGGGATTGGAACCTATGACGTTTCCCAATGGGCACGTAATTTTACATTTGGTATGTTTTTCTTGTTCACGGCTAATGTTCATCTGCTTGTAAAAGGTTTTTGGGCGGGGATTCAAACTTTTATTGTGACTTATGGCCCCTGGATTGTTTTGCTGTTGTTTGTCAATGAGCTTGGCTTGTTTTTCAAAGGCCACGGAAAAAAGCGCCCTTTCAAGGTAACATTTCTGAATGACCGGTCTCACTCATCTTGATCGGGGTCACGGTTCGGGTTTAGAATGCCCGGAAAGAAGCGAACGGCTTGGATGGCAACCGTCGCCGGTAAGATGTAGCCGATCATGGCTTCGAATACTGAAATGATTCTAGACAGGCCGAATGGTGTAAGGTCGCCATATCCAACGGATAGAAGCGTAATCGCGCTGAAATAAAGCGGCTTAAGAAA
>DASVCO010000164.1:0-2771 GCA_036381575.1 Caryophanales bacterium | reverse complement strand
CCTTATTCGAAACCACCGTATAATGATTCATAGCCAGAAACCTCCTTTTGTTCATCAACTATTTGGGCTGTTCCCTGCACCGGGCTTCCCCAAACTTCAAATTTCGGGTTTGAACCAAACGGCCAGGGGGAACGGAACACCAGAACTGAAAAACAATGAAGTGAAAGGAGATGGATAATGGGGATTGAAATATGGTTGGAATATATATGGATCTGCTTGATCATTATTGGACTGGAGAGCATCCTGTCGGCGGATAATGCATTGGTTATGGGGGTCCTGGTCAAAGACCTTCCGGAAAAGAAACGGAAAAAGGCATTGTTTTACGGGATCGTCGGCGCCTATATTTTTCGCTTTGTTGCGATATTCCTGATTTCGTTTATCGCCGGAATCTGGCAGCTTCAGGCACTTGGCGCGGCTTATTTAATATATCTTGGCGTAAAGCAATTGGTTCAGAAGAAGAAAGAGAAGGACGGGGAACAAGAAGAAGGTGACACGATCGATGGCAACGAAAGCTTATGGAAGGTGATATTGAAGGTGGAATTGACCGATATTACCTTTGCGATTGATTCGATTCTTGCGGCTGTGGCGATCGCGGTTTCCTTGCCGAAGAGCCCTCTTCCTCAATTTGGAGGTTTGGACGGAGGTATCTTTATTGTAGTGTTTGTCGGAATGGCTGTCGGCTTGGCGTTTATTCGTGTGGCGGCCACTTATGTGGTCGATTTCATGAAGAAGTATCCCGGGCTCGAGGTTGCGGCCTTCGTTGTCGTGTCATGGGTCGGCGTCAAACTTGGTGTCCATACGCTTGCAAGCCCGGATATACAGTTTGGCCTGATTACAGAGTCTTTCGTTCACAATATTTGGTGGAAGGTCATATTCTGGGGTGTATTTGTGGCTATTATCGTAGGCGGTTGGTTCTTCTCCAGTAAGAGAGAAGACCCGGATAAAGACAATAAAACTGCAGAACAGGGACAGTGAAAAATCTGATTCTTTAGGCTTATTTACAATCCGATTAGGGTCTGATAATTTGAAATTAACAAAAAGGTGACCCTTGGGTCAGAATCCTATTCCTACAGGGAGTGAGACTTGATGGGCAGGTATCGTTTGGATCACTTCGAAAAGAAAGACGTTGTTCTTAGTCGTTGCGACAATGCTTCGAACCAGATCAACATTCCACAAGGGCAATTGCCCCGTTATGTGATGGAGGGTGACATTCTGGAACTTGTTTTTCTAAAGGATGGTTCTGTCAGGTCAGCAGGAGTTTTGCATAAAGGAATGAAATGAACAGAACAGGGATTGCCTCGATTTTTGAGGCGATCCTATTTTTCTAATAGCCAATGATATGAAAAAAGTAGGGTTTTGACATCCGCCTCAAAGGGAAAGATATAAGTAGACTGGTATCATCAGAGACAGGCTTGAAGGGGAGAGAGTGTTGATGGAAAATAAAGCAGATTTTGCGAATGTGGCCTTTTTGAAGGACCGGAAAGTTGAATCCAGAGGTTCAATCAACGCACAGCGCCGCCAAGTAGAAGAGGAAAGGATCGGCAAGATGGATTCATTGGAATTTTTTATGATGGCTGGCGGCGGAATCATGTTAGGAGCGGGCATTTACCTGTTATCTTTTTTAACCGTATAGATCAGGTCAGTTTGTCGGTTCTCTATAGTTGTTATCAATGACATCCATGTGATTTTTGCCCCATTTATACAACAGTTGCAATATCGGTTCAAGGTCCTTTCCATACGGGGTAAGGGAATATTCTACCTTCGGAGGGATTTCTTTATAGACTGTTCGTTCTATAAGGCCGTCGTTTTCCAATTCACGCAATTGTTGTGTTAATACCTTGTGGCTGATATCGGGAATTAGCCTTTGCAACTCTCCGAAACGGAGGGTTTTTTCCTGCAAGTACCAAAGGACCATCGCCTTCCACTTCCCGCAAACGACCTCTAATGTTACCCCGATTGGGTGCTTCATCTGTTTTCCTCCAATAGTTACCTTCCGGTAATCAAGTATCGAAAAAGTTCGCTCTTTTTTAATAGATTTCGATCCTTTATAATGTACATAGTAGCAAAAGGGATTGAAAAAAGGAAGCAAAAGATAGATTTTGTCGAGCGAGAAGAGTTTTTGGATGTTAATGAGATTCAGGATTCAGGAATTGGAGGGTTTTCTCATGAAAGAGACCCAATCCCGAATACAGGTGAATAATGAAAGCGATATTGTAATGGTCCGGCAATCCGGAAGGGATCTGGCGAAGCGGCTGGGATTCGGGACCGTGGATCAGGTAAGGATTACGACAGCCATTTCGGAACTTGCGCGTAATATATTTTTATATACCGAGGGTGGGGAAATTTGCCTTCAGTCAATAGAAAAACCCGGCAAAGTCGGGTTAAATGTGTATGCGAAGGACCGAGGGCCGGGAATCGACAATATTCGAAAAGTCCTGGGAGATGGTTATACCACTTCCGGTGGGCTTGGCGCCGGATTGCCCGGTGTTAAACGATTGATGGATGAATTCACGATTCAATCAGAAATTGGGGAAGGTACGGAAATTGAAACCACAAAATGGATGATGAAAGATAAAGTGGGATCTGTTGAACAGATGCAGCAAAGCCAGGAGATTCCCGGTTAAAGGATCGTGTTTTTTAGCCGTGGAAAACTGGTTTTATAAAAAAGATCAATTGGCCGGATGCCTTGAAATGGGTATCCGGTTTTGCCATTGGCTGAAGCGACCTTGAGTTCCCCCTCAAGTTTGGCTGTATTTCGTGTTATCATAGGA